>NZ_QGSW01000077.1:0-31058 GCF_003176715.1 Micromonospora sp. S4605 | reverse complement strand
GGTCGGGGTCGGGGTCGGGGTCAGCAGACGCTTCGGTCATGGCCAGCGGGTTGCGGCGCAGCAGCCCAGGGCCTGCGGCCGCGGGCGGCCCGACCGGCTCCAGCTCGGCGGAGGAAGCCGCGACAGGCTCCAGCCCGGCCGCGACGGCCGCCCCGGACAGGCCGACCCGCTTCAGGCCGGCCGGAGGAGCGGCCGCGCTCGGGTCCGGCTCGGTCCGCCGGTCGGCGTCCACGGCGCCGCGCGGCGGGACGACCCGGGCGGCGGACCGCCCGTTGCCCGGCCGGACGGAACGGGTGCTCGACGGACCCGGCAGCAGCCGCGGCGGCACCGCCTCCGGCGCGCTGACCGGGGCGAGCCCGGCCACCACCGTGTTGACGATCTCGGCGGCGTACGCGCCGTCCGGGTCGTAGTCGGGGTCGAAGACGGTCAGCTCGACGCCGAGGCAGTGTGGGGTGTCGACCAGCCCGGCCAGCAGGATCTCCAGCTCGGCGAAGGCGATCCCGCCCGGGTCGGGCGCGTCGACCGCCGGCATCACGGCCGGGTCCAGCACGTCCACGTCGATGTGCACCCAGTAACCGGCGCAGTCGGCGAGCTGCTCGTGCGCCCACTGCGCGGTACGCGCCGCACCCTCGGCCCGCAGCGCGGGCACCGGCCGGGTGACGATCCCGGCGGCCTGGAGGTCGAGCCGGTACTCGTCCTGGGCCCGGATACCGAGCACCACCACGTCGATGTCCCGGAAGTAGGGGCGGCGCCCCTCGATGGCCGCCAGGTCGGCCTGCCCCCGGCCGGTCACCAGGGCGAGGTCCTCGCCCGCCGCGGCGCCCACGTAGGAGGCGTTGCCAGGGTGCCGGAAGTCGGAGTGGCCGTCGACGAAGACCAGCCCGATCCGGCCGCCGACCGCCTCCCCGAGCCGGTGCATGGCCAGCGCCGAGCCGAGCAGGATCGAGCAGTCCCCGCCGAGGACCAGCGGGAACTCCCCCCGGTCGATGATCGAACCGATCCGGTCGGCGAGCGCCACCGAGTAGTCGGAGATCTCCCGGGCGTGGCAGACCCCGTCGCCCGGCCGCCAGTCGCCCGGGTCGTAGCGCGGCGGGGTCAGGCAGCCGGCGTCCCGGGCCCGCAGCCGGGCGAGCAGGTCGTGGTCGCGCAGCGCGCCGGGCGCCTTGGCGCAGCCCGGCACCGAGGTGGCCGTGGGCGGGCGCAGACCCAGGTTGGACGGCGCGTCGAGGACGGCGATCCGGCGCATCATGGGCTCCCGTCCTCGGTGGTCGGGCGGGCCGGCCGGGACGCCGGCCCGCGCTGGCGTGCTACGTGCTCAGAACAGCGCGCTGGCCAGGGCCCGGCGGGCCGAGGCCACCGCGGGGTCCTCCGGACCGGCGATGGTGAACAGTCCGACGAGGTGCTGGCGTACCTTCTCCCGGTCGTCGCCGGCGGTCCGCCGGACCACGCCGACCAGGCGCCGGTAGGCCTGCTCGGCCAGGCCGCTGAGCACCTCGATGTCGGCGGCCAGCAGCTGCGCGTCGACGTCGTCCGGGTTGGCCTCGGCGGCGGCGAGCGCCGCCTGCGGGTCGGCGCCGGCCACCCGGCGGGCCAGGCCGACCTGGGCCAGGCCGGCCTCGGCCGCGACGTCGGTCGGCGAGTCGGCCAGGATCTTGCGGTACGCCCGCTCGGCGGCGTCCAGGTCGCCGCTCATCAGGGCGTCGTCGGCCTCGTCGAGGCGGGGGTCGGTCGGCTCCGCCACGGTCACGCCGCCGGCCTTGAGCACCGCCTGGATCCACTGCCGCAGCTGCGCCTCCGGCACCACCCCGGAGAAGGCGTCGATCGGCTGGCCGCCGACCACCGCGTAGACCATCGGGATGCCCTGCACCCGGAACATCTGGGCGATGCGCGGATTGGCGTCCACATCGATCTTGGCGAGCACCCAGGCGCCGCCACCCTCGACGGCCAGCCGCTCCAGCACCGGGGAGAGCTGCTTGCACGGCTCGCACCACTCGGCCCAGAAGTCCACCACGACCGGTGTGTTCAGCGAACGTTCGAGGACCTCGGACTGGAAGGTCGCCTCGGTCACGTCGATGACGGTGACCCCGCCGCCGACGGCGCCGCCGGGTGCACCGGCGGGGGGACCGGCCTGGGCCGGGGTCGGACTCGGGGCAGGGGTGCGCAGCGCGCTGAGGTCGACCGCGCCGCGGGTGAAGATCGACGAGGTGATCCGTGGGTCGCTCATGGTTATCTAGTCTCGCACGCGCGCGGCCCAACTCCGATCAACCGCGACGGCGACAGTTGCAGTTCTCACCCTGCTCACCGCCCTTGTGGGCGGTTCGGCCCGGCAGCGCCGCGAACCCGTCCCGGAAGGCCCGGCAAAGGGTACGAATACCCCGGTTGCCGGGCCGCCGGAGCGGGAGCGTGGGTGCGGACGGATCAGAAGCGGGCGGGCTCCCGGTAGACGCCCCACTCGGCGCGCAGGGCGTCGCAGATCTCGCCGAGGGTGGCCTCGGCGCGGACGGCGTCGAGCATCGCCGGGATCATGTTCCCGCCGGTCCGGCTGACCTCGACCATCCGCGTCACGGCCGCCTTGACCGCCGCGTCGTCCCGGGCCGCCTTGCGCTCGGCCAGCACCCGGCGCTGCTCCAGCTCCACCTCGTGCGAGATCCGCAGGATCTCCAGGTCCTTGGCCACTGTGCTGGTGTGGCAGTTGACCCCGACGATCTTCTTCTCGCCCTTCTCCAGCGCCTGCTGGTAGGCGAACGCCGACTCGGCGATGTGGCCGGTGAACCAGCCGTCCTCGATGCCACGCAGGATGCCGGAGGTCATCGGGCCGATCTGGTGCGGGCCCTCGCCGCCGAGCTGCCGGATCCGGGCGAAGATCTCCTCCGCCTCGGCCTCGATCTTGTCGGTGAGCGCCTCGACGTACCACGAACCGCCGAGCGGGTCGGCCACGTTGGTCACCCCGGTCTCCTCCATCAGCACCTGCTGGGTACGCAGGGCGATCTCGGCGGACTCGTCGGTGGGCAGCGCGAGCGTCTCGTCCAGGGCGTTGGTGTGCAGCGAGTTGGTGCCGCCGAGCACCGCCGCAAGCGCCTCGACGGCGGTGCGCACCACGTTGTTCACCGGCTGCTGGGCGGTCAGCGAGACCCCCGCGGTCTGCGTGTGGAACCGCAGCCAGAGGGCCTTCTCGCTGGTGGCGCCGTAGACGTCGCGCAGCCACCGGGCCCAGATCCGGCGGGCGGCCCGGAACTTGGCGATCTCCTCGAAGAAGTCGACGTGCGAGTCGAAGAAGAAGCTCAGGCCGGGAGCGAAGACGTTCACGTCCAGCCCACGCGACAGCCCCAGCTCGACGTAGCCGAACCCGTCGGCGAGGGTGTACGCCAGCTCCTGCGCGGCGGTCGAGCCGGCCTCGCGGATGTGGTAGCCGGAGACCGACAGCGGCTTGTAGCGCGGGATCTCCCGGGCGCAGTACTCCATCAGGTCGCCGATCAGGCGCAGGTGCGGCTCCGGGTCGAAGAGCCACTCCTTCTGCGCGATGTACTCCTTGAAGATGTCCGTCTGCAGGGTGCCGTCCAGGGTGGACAGGTCGGCGCCCTGCCGCTCGGCGGCCACCAGGTACATGCAGAACACCGGCACCGCCGGGCCGGAGATGGTCATCGAGGTGGTCACGCCGGCCAGGTCGATGCCGTCGAAGAGCACCTCCATGTCGGCCGCGCTGTCCACCGCGACCCCGCAGTGCCCCACCTCGCCGAGCGCCTGCGGGTCGTCCGAGTCTCGCCCCATCAGGGTGGGCATGTCGAAGGCGACCGAGAGACCGCCGCCGCCGGCGCCCAGGATCATCTTGTAGCGCTCGTTGGTCTGCCGCGCGTTGCCGAAGCCGGCGAACTGCCGGATGGTCCAGGTCCGCCCCCGGTAGCCGGTCGGGTAGAGGCCCCGGGTGAACGGGTACTCGCCCGGCCAGCCGATCCGCTCGAAGCCTGGGTAGGCGACGCCCTCCGGCGGCCCGTAGACCGGGTCGACGGCCATCCCGGAGAGCGTGGTGAAGTCGGCGTCCCGCTTGCGCGCGGCGTCGTACCGGGCCTGCCAGCGTGCCCGTCCGGCTGCGATCTCGTCGGCGTTCATCCGCGGGGCTCCTCCTCGAGCTCTCGACTGCACGTCGAGTGTAGGCCGGGAGCCTGAACGATCGCTAAGGGAAGTCGTACCGGCCGGTAACCGGGGGCGCCCCGGAGGCTCAGGTGGTCGGCGCGGCGGGCTCGCCCAGGGCCACGTCGTCGACCCGGATGTTGACCTCGTCCGCCCGCAGCCCGTACGCCTCGACCGCCTCGGTCACCGTCGCCCGGACCGCCTCGGTCACCTCGGGCACCGTCCGGCCCGCCTCGATCACGATGACCAGGTTGACCACCGCCGCACCGTTGGTCACGTGCGCCGAGGCGCCGCGCGTGGCGTCGCCCACCTTGTCCAGCCCGACCCGGTCGAGCACCGAGTTGAAGAACCGTGCCACGTCGCCGCCCAGCTCTACCACCCCGGGCACCGACCGCGCGGCGGCCACCGCGATCTTCTCCACCACCTCGTCGGAGACGGTGGTCGTACCACCCGCCACGGCGTCCGGCGTCACCGACAGTTCCCGCGTCGCCTCGTCGCTCATGCCGGCACTCCGCTGCGCTCCGTGCCGTCCTGAGGCACCACCGCACTGCGTTGCTGATTCGCTCGCTGACGCTCGCTCATGCTCTCCCACCCGGCCGCACACCCCGCCCCACGCCGACCGTGGAGCGGTGCGAGCGTACTAGTTCCGGACGGTCCGGGGTGGACACGGCACCGGGCCGGGCGGGGCCGGCGGGACGGTACCCGTGGGACGGTCAGGAGCCGAGCTGGCTGAGCAGCTCGTCCGCCGCCGCGTACGGGTCCAGCGCCCCCTCGGCCACCTTCGCGGCGAGCGCCGGCAGCTCCGTACCGTCGCGCAGCGAGCCGATCCGGTCGCGCAGCACGCCGAGCGCGATCGCCTCGATCTCGGCGGCGGCCCGCGTCTCCTGCCGACGGCGCAGCTCGCCGTGCTCGACCAGCCAACCGCGGTGCTTGTCGATCGCGGCCGCGATGTCGTCGATCCCCTCGCCGCGCGCGGCGACGGCGCGCACCACCTGCGGGCGCCACTGGCCCGGCCCGCGCTCTCCGAGCGCGATCATGCCCTGGATGTCGCGCACCGTGGCGTCGGCGCCGTCCCGGTCGGCCTTGTTCACCACGAAGACGTCGGCGATCTCCAGGATGCCGGCCTTGACCGCCTGGATGGCGTCGCCCATCCCGGGGGCGAGCAGCACCAGCGTGGTGTCGGCCAGCGAGGCGACCTCCACCTCCGCCTGCCCGACCCCGACGGTCTCGACCAGCACCACATCGCAGCCGGCGCCCTCCAGCACCCGGACCGCCTGCGGGGTCGCCGCGGAGAGCCCGCCGAGGTGGCCCCGGCTGGACATCGACCGGATGTAGACGCCCGGATCGGTGGCATGGTCCTGCATCCGCACCCGGTCGCCGAGGATCGCGCCGCCGGTGAACGGGCTGGACGGGTCGATGGCCAGCACGCCCACCCGGTGACCGCGGGCGCGCAACGCCCGGACCAGCTCGTTGGTGGTGGTGGACTTGCCCACGCCGGGGGAACCGGTCAGCCCGACCACCTGGGCCTGGCCGGCGTACGGCGCCAGCGCCGCGGCGATCCGCGGCAGCGTCTCGTCGCCGGACTCGACCAGGGTGATCAGCCGGGCCACCGCGCGGGGGTCACCCGCGCGGGCCCGCTCGACCAGCATCGGCACGTCCCGGCTGCGGCGCACCGACCCGGTGCCCGCCGCCGGGACGCTGTCGACGGTCTCGCTCACGATCGCGTCGCTCACTGACCGCTCTCGCCGGCGGCCGGGACGTGGATGATCAGCGCGTCGCCCTGGCCACCGCCGCCGCAGAGGGCGGCCGCGCCGGTGCCGCCGCCGCGCCGCTTCAGCTCCAGCGCGAGGGTGAGCACCAGCCGGGCGCCGGACATGCCGATCGGGTGGCCCAGCGCGATCGCCCCGCCGTTGACGTTGACCTTCTCCGGGCCCACCCCGAGGTCACGCATGGACTGGATGCCGACCTGCGCGAACGCCTCGTTGATCTCAATCAGGTCCAGGTCGTCGACGCTCAGCCCGCCCTTGCGCAGCGCGTGCTGGATGGCGTTGGACGGCTGCGAGTGCAGGGAGTTGTCCGGGCCGGCCACGTTGCCGTGCGCGCCGATCTCGGCCAGCCAGGTCAGCCCCAGCTCCTTGGCCTTGGCCTTGCTCATCACCACCACCGCCGCGGCGCCGTCGGAGATCGGCGAGGAGCTGCCGGCGGTGATGGTCCCGTCCTTGGTGAACGCGGGACGCAGCTTGCCCAGCGTCTCGGCCGTGGTGTCCGGCCGGACGCCCTCGTCCTCGCTGATCACCAGCGGGTCGCCCTTGCGCTGCGGGATGACCACCGGGGTGATCTCCTCGGCGAAGTGCCCGTTCTTCTGCGCGGCGGCGGCCCGCTGGTGGCTGGCCGCGGCGAACTCGTCCTGCTCCGCGCGGCTGATGCCGTGCTTGGTGCCGAGCCGCTCGGTCGACTCGCCCATCGAGCAGCAGTCCCAGGCGTCGGTCAGGCCGTCCAGCGCCATGTGGTCCTTGACCACCACGTCGCCGTACTTGTAGCCGCCGCGCTGGCCGAGCAGCAGGTGCGGGGCGTTGGTCATCGACTCCATGCCGCCGGCCACCACGATGTCGAACTCGCCGGCCCGGATCAGCTGGTCGGCCAGGGCGATCGCGTCCAGGCCGGAGAGGCAGACCTTGTTGATGGTCAGGGCCGGTACGGACATCGGGATGCCCGCCTCGACCGCCGCCTGCCGGGCCGGGATCTGCCCGGCGCCGGCCTGGAGCACCTGACCCATGATCACGTACTGCACCTGGTCGGGGGCGACGCCGGCGCGCTCCAGCGCCGCCTTGATCGCCACGCCGCCGAGCTTGGTCGCCGGGAGGTCCTTGAGGTTGCCCAGCAGGCGCCCCATGGGGGTCCGCGCGCCGCTGACGATCACCGAAGCCATACCTGCCTCCGAGGGGGGTGCCGACCTGTACGCCTTAACGATTGTTCGGCCAGACTAGCGCCATGGCTGAGAACTCCCCCGTCGAGACCGCTGCCGACTATGTCACAGACATCGGGCTGCGCCGGATCGACCACGTCGGGATCGCCGTGGCCGACCTGGACGCCGCGATCGACTTCTACCAGCGGACGTTCGGGATGCGCTGCGTGCACATCGAGACCAACGCCGAACAGGGCGTCCGCGAGGCGATGCTGGCCGTCGGGCCGACCACCGAGGGCGGCTGCGTGCAGCTGCTCGCGCCGCTGACGCCGGAGTCGACCATCGCGAAGTTCCTCGACCGCAACGGCCCCGGGGTACAGCAGGTGGCGTACACCGTGGCGGACATCGACGCGGCCTGCGCGGCGCTGCGCGAGCGCGGCGTGCGGCTGCTCTACGAGACCCCGAAGCGCGGCACCGCCGACTCCCGGATCAACTTCGTGCACCCGAAGGACGCCGGTGGCGTCCTGGTCGAGCTGGTCGAACCGGCTGCGCACTGACCCCGCGGACCGCCCCGCCGCGCCCTCGCGGCGGGGCGGCGCGGAGCCCGCCGGCGCCTCGTCCGGGGTGCCGGGTGGACCCACCCGATGCCCCGGCAGGGACTGCGCGCACCGGCGCCGAGCACGGCACTGCGCGGTTCAACGTTCACCCGGGCACCTTCACGCATCGGTCGATGCGGTTTTTCACAGAGGACTTCCGGCCCTAGCTACCGTTCAGTAACGTCCGCCCCATCGGAACGCGGTCGGTCCCGGATGTGTCGGACGTCGACATGGTTAACGGCCGCCCCGGCGCCGACGATGGCAGCACCCAGGCCCGTGCGCACGGGTGCGGACGAACCGGAGGTCACCGTGCAGGACATCCTCGAAGCGATCATGTCGGCGGAAGGCTCCGCGCAACCGGAGCGGGAACTCGCCGGTCTCGCCGGGCTGCCCGTGCCCGAGTCCTACCGCGGCGTCGTGGTACGCGCCGACGAGACCCGGATGTTCGACGGCATGGCCACCCGGGACAAGGACCCGCGCAAGGCGCTGCACGTGCAGGAGGTGCCGACGCCGGAGCTCGGCCCGGGCGAGGCGCTGATCGCGGTGATGGCCAGCGCGATCAACTACAACACCGTCTGGACCAGCATCTTCGAGCCGCTGCCGACCTTCAAGTTCCTCCAGCGCTACGGCCGGCTCTCCGAGCTGACCCGGCGGCACGACCTGCCGTACCACGTGGTCGGGTCGGACGCCGCCGGCGTGGTGCTGCGGACCGGGCCGGGGGTGACCCGGTGGTCCGCCGGCGACGAGGTGGTCGCGCACTGCCTGTCGGTGGAGCTGGAGGACGCGGCCGGGCACGACGACACCATGCTCGACCCGCAGCAGCGGATCTGGGGCTTCGAGACCAACTTCGGCGGGCTCGCCGAGCTGGCGGTCGTCAAGGCCAACCAGCTGATGCCCAAGCCGCGCCACCTGAGCTGGGAGGAGGCGGCCAGCCCCGGGCTGGTGAACTCCACCGCGTACCGGCAGCTGGTCTCGCACCACGGCGCGAACATGAAGCAGGGCGACGTGGTGCTGATCTGGGGCGCCTCCGGCGGGTTGGGCAGCTACGCCACCCAGATGGCGCTGGTCGGCGGCGCCATCCCGGTCTGCGTGGTGTCCAGTCCGGACAAGGCCGAGCTGTGCCGCAGGATGGGCGCCGAGCTGGTGATCGACCGGGCCGCCGAGGGTTTCCGGTTCTGGAAGGACGAGCAGACCCAGGACCAGGACGAGTGGCGGCGCTTCGGCGAGCGGATCCGGGAGCTGACCGGCGGCGAGGACCCGGACATCGTCTTCGAGCACCCGGGCCGGGAGACCTTCGGCGCGAGCGTCTTCGTGACCAAGCGCGGCGGCACCATCGTCACCTGCGCCTCCACCAGCGGATACCAGCACCAGTACGACAACCGTTACCTCTGGATGCACCTCAAGCGGATCGTCGGCAGCCACTTCGCCAACTACCGCGAGGCGTGGGAGGCCAACCGGCTGGTGGCGCTCGGGAAGATCCACCCCACGGTGTCGAAGACCTACCCGCTGGAGCAGACCGGCCAGGCCGCGTACGAGGTGCACCGCAACGCGCACCAGGGCAAGGTCGGTGTCCGCTGCCTCGCCCCGACCGACGGGCTCGGCGTCCGCGACCCGGAGCTGCGGTCCCGGCACGAGGACGCGATCAACCGGTTCCGCGGCCACTGACCCGACAGGGGCCGCCGGCGACGATTGCCGCAACGGTCGATCGCCATTCCACACCGGTCGCGGGCACCCATTCGAGTGCCCGCGACCGGCGGCGACAAAGGGCCGCGGGCGCTTGCCCCGCGGCCCTTTTCCGGCTCTCGGACCCAGCCGTCCGACCCGCCCGGGACCTGCCAAGATCGCCGATTGGTCCGGTGTCCGGCGGACGTCGAAGTTGACCATGTAAACAGGACAGCAAAGCTCGGCACCGCTCTTGCGAAGGACCCTGGGGCGTCTGCGAGTATGTCCCAATGCCCCAGCAGCAGTCCTCCCCTCTCGCGTTCTTCGATAACGCGAACTCGCAGCCAGATTTCACCGTCGGCCTGCGCGGATACAACACTCACCAGGTCGATGACTTCATCGGCCGGATGACCGCCGCGCTGACCCAGTCCGAGCAGGCCCGCGCCGAGGCCGAGCAGCGGATGAACGACGCGCAGCGTCGGCTCCGCCAGGCCGAGCAGCGCATGGCCGCGCTGGAGCAGAAGCTCACGGACACCAACAAGCAGCTCGAGGAGAACAGCCGGCCGACCCTCTCCGGCCTCGGCACCCGCGTCGAGCAGATCCTCCGCCTCGCCGAGGAGCAGGCCAACGACCACCGCAACGAGGCCAAGCGCGAGTCGGAGGGCATCCTGTCCGCCGCCCGCCTCGAGGCGCGGGAGATCACCGACAAGGCCCGCGCCGAGGCGGCCGCGATGAAGGCCACCGCCGAGCGGGAGGCGGGCAACGTCCGCACCGCCGCCGAGCGGGAGGCGGCCGAGGTCCGGGTGCAGGCCCGCCGCGAGGCCGACACGCTGCGCGCGGACGCCGACCGCGAGACCAAGCAGCTGCGCACGGTCACCGCGCACGAGGTGGCCGAGCTGAAGTCCACCGTCGAGCGGGAGGTCGCCACGCTGCGCGCCACCGCCGAGCGGGAGATCACCCAGCAGCGGGCCAAGGCGGCCCGCGAGGCCGAGGAGAAGCGCGCCGAGGCGACCAAGCTGCTCACCGACGCCCGCGACAAGCGCGACAAGGACCTCCAGGCCCTTGAGCTGCAGCTCGCCGAGCGGCGCGAGAAGGCCGAGCGCGAGGAGTCCGAGCGGCACGCCGCCCAGGTGGCGCAGACCCAGAAGCTGGTCAGCGAGGCCGAGCAGCGGGCCCGGGCCGCCCAGGAGCGGGCCAAGGAGATCGAGCAGCGCGCCGAGGCCCGTCGGGTCGAGTCGGAGCGCACCGCGAACGAGACGGTGGAGAAGGCCAGGGCGCTGGCCGAGAAGACGCTGAACGAGGCGCGGGCCGAGTCGCAGCGGCTGCTCAGCGAGGCGCGCACCGAGGCCGAGCTGACCACCCAGGCCGCCCGCCGCGAGGTGGAGGACCTCACCCGCCAGAAGGACGCGGTCACCGCGCAGCTGGGCCAGATGCTCTCCGGTCTCGCCGGCATCGTGCCCGGCGTGCCGAGCTCGGCCGCGCCCGCGCAGGAGGCGAAGAAGGCCGCCGACGACAGCGGCGACAAGGTGGCCGCGGAGACCGCCGGCTGACCGGCCCGGCCGGGGCATGACACGGCGCGGGGTGACACCGGGTGACCGGTGGCTCCCCGCGCCGTATGCGTTTCCCGGTCCGTGGGAGCCGAGCGCCGAAACGCAGTGAAACAGGTCCCAACAGGGGCGTCCGTATCGCCCCAGGAGGGCCCGATGCGTGTGAGGATGGGGGCATGTCGCACGGCGAGGAACTGTTCGCTCTCGGCGGGGACGTGACCACGGAGCCCAGCTTCGAGTCCGCTCTGCGGGGGTACGAGAAACGACAGGTCGACCGGTACGTCGCGCGTGCGGAGCACGAGATCGCGACCCTCGCGGCTGAGCGGGAGCAGGCCTACACACAGATCCACAAGCTGGCCGGTCAGGTCGAGGTGCTCCAGCGGGATCTGGCTCAGGTGCGCAAGCAGGTCGGGGTGGTCGACCGCGCCTCGTTCCGGCACCTCGGCCCCCGGGTCGAACAGATCCTCACCCTCGCCGAGGAGCAGGCCGAGGCGATCCTGCGCGAGGCCAACGAGGAGATCGAGGCCCGCCGCGCCGCCGCCGAGCACATCATCGAGGAGGCCCGCGCGGAGGCCGCCAAGGCGCTCAAGGACTTCGAGATCGCGCTGGCCGCCCGCCGGGCCGAGGAGGAGCGGCACACCGCCGCCCGCAAGGCCGAGGCGGACGCCGCCGTCAAGTCCGCCAAGGCGGAGGCCGAGCGGCTGCGCAAGGCCGCCCAGGAGGCGCTGAGCAAGGCGCAGCAGGAGGCCACCCAGCTGCGCGACGCGGCGAAGGAGATCCACACCCGGGCCCAGCAGGAGGCGTCCAAGCTGCGCGAGGCGGCCAAGGAGGCGCACGCCAAGGCCCAGCAGGAGGCGACCGAGCTGCGCGAGGCGGCCAAGGAGGTGCACGCCAAGGCCCAGCAGGAGGCCCGCCGCCTGGTCGAGCAGGCCACCGAGGCCGGCCGGGCCACCCACGCCAAGGCCCAGCGCGAGGCCAAGCAGATCATCGACGACGCCAGCACCGCCGGCCGGGCCACCCGGGAGAAGGCCCGCCAGGAGGCGGAGCGGCTGACCACGCAGGCGGCCGAGTCCGCCCGGCGCAGCCGGGCCGAGACCGAGGCGTACGTGCAGCGGATGCGCAGCGAGACCGAGGCGTACGTGCAGCACGCCCGGGCGCAGACGCAGCAGGAGCTGGGCGCCTGGCGGGCCGGCGTGGAGAAGGAGGTGAACGGCCGGCGCGAGGCGGCCGACCGGGAGCTGGCCCAGCGGCGGGCCGCCGCCGAGCAGGAGTTCACCACCCGCCGCACCGAGCTGGAGAAGCAGTACAAGACCCGCAACGCCGAGCTGGAGAAGCAGCACAAGACGCGGCAGGACGAGCTGGAGTCGACGTACACCAAGCGGCGCACGCAGCTGGAGTCGGAGTACCGCACCCGCAAGAACGAGATCGAGCAGGGTGCCGCCGCGGTCCGCGAGGCCGCCGAGCGGGACGCGCTCACCATGCGCCAGCAGGCCGAGGAGGAGGCCACGACGCTGCTCAGCCGGGTCGAGTCGGAGGCGGCCGAGAAGCGGCGCACGGCCGACGAGTACGTGGCGACCTCCCGCCGGCAGTTCGAGGAGTACGCCGCCACCACCCAGCAGCACCTGGCCACCACCCAGCAGCACCTCGCCGCCACCCAGCAGGAGGCGGCCGCCGGCCGGCAGCAGCTCGCCCAGGTGATGCTGGAGATCGCCCAGGCCCAGCAGCAGCTCGCCGACCTGCGCCAGGAGACCTGGCAGTCCCGGCAGGAGTCCGACGAACTCCAGCGGCAGGTGGCCGAGCTGCGGTTGCAACTGGCCACCGCCGGCGGCCGCCCCGCCGGCACCGACGGCGCCACCGTGGCCGCGCCGACGACCGGCCCGAAGGCCGGCACCGCGAAACGCCCCGACGGCGCGGTGAAGCCGGCCGGCCCGGGTTCCAAGCCGGCGTCCGACGCCAAGCCGGCGTCCGGGATCCCGGCGGGTGCCGCGGCGCGACCGGCCACCGCGGCGGAGGCGAGCGCGAAGCCGGCCAGCCCTCCGCGCACCGGCCAGAAGCAGACCGTGGACGCGGGCGGCCCGAAGCCGGCCGGCGACGCCGCGGCGGCGGTCTCCGGCGCGAAGCCGGCGGGCGGACCGGACGGGAAGCCGGCCGGCGCCACGCCGGACGGGAAGCCGGCCGGCGGCAAGCCGGCCGGGGCCGGGCAGGCGGAGGCAGGCCCGGTCGCCGAACCGGTGACCACGGCGGACGGCGGCGGGGCCGGTGTGGGCGGCGAGCCGACGGTGGCTGCGGTCCCGGGTGAGGGCGGCCGAGGCGCCACCCCGACGAAGATCACCAGCACCGGCGAGAACGGCAAGCGACCCACCAAGCCGACCATCGACGAGCGCAGCGCCAAGCCCAGCACGGTCAGCGCCGAGAAGGACTGACCGGGGCCGCGGCGTCCCGCCCACGCCAGGCCGCCGGATCCGGCGCCCCGGCGTCGCGGTGGCGGCCGACCACGCCCGACCGCACCCGTCGCGTGCCCCGGCTGAGCGCCCAGGCCCGTCCGTCCACATCGTCGACCGGCCAGCAGGGGCCCGGACGGCGCGGGGCGTGCGTGCTGGCCGGCGCAGCCCGAGTGTCCGTCGATTCGTCGTACCGTCCCCTGGGCCCGCTACGCTCCTGGCTGGAACCCGCTCGCGCGGGTCGGCAGCGGTGTCCGGTGGATCCGCCGGACGTGACCGGAGGAGGTCCCGGTGGCGCAGGGCGAGCCGACGACGCACGGACCGGACCCGGAGCGGCCGGAGGCATCCCGGCCCGGCGCGGAACCGGACCGCTCCGGGACCTCGGCGCCGGCCGGCACCCCGGCGGCGGCGCGGGAGCCGAGCGGGCCGGACGCGACACCCGGGGAGGGCAGCCGAGCCGGTTCGAACGACGACGACCCGCCAATCTTCACCGCGTCCGGGCGGTTCGGCCGGCCCGGGCGCCCGCTGCGCCGCAACAGCTTCCTGGTCGGCTTCACCGGTGCGCTCGGCGCGCTGCTCGCGTACACCGTCTACCTGGGGCTGCGCAACGCGGCCGGGATCCTGGTCCTGGTGGTCATCGCGCTCTTCCTGGCCGTCGGCCTGAACCCGGCGGTGCTCCGGCTACGGCGGTTCGGCCTGCCGCGCGGTCTGGCCGTGGCGGTGGTCGCGCTGACCGTGCTGCTGCTGCTCTGCGGCGGCGTGGTGGCGCTGGTGCCGCCGATCGTCACCCAGTCCAGCCAGTTCATCGAGCAGCTGCCGAGCTACGTCGAGGCGCTGCGCCGCAACCAGGCCGTCAACGACCTCGTCGAACGGTACGACGTGATGGAGCGGGTGCAGAGCGCCGCCAACGCGGAGACCGTCGGCCGAGCCCTGGGCGGCGTGCTCGGCGGCGCCCAGCTCATCTTCGGCACCATCTTCCGGGCCCTCACCGTGCTCGTGCTGACCATCTACTTCCTGGTCTACTTCGACAAGCTCCGGGCGCTCGGCTACGCGGTGGTGCCGGCCTCCCGTCGGGAACGGGTGCGGCTGATCGGCGACGAGATCCTGACCAAGGTGGGCGCGTACATGGTCGGTGCGCTCAGCATCGCGGTGCTGGCCGGGGTGAGCACCTTCGTGTTCGCGCTGATCGCCGGGCTGCCGTACCCGTTCGCCCTGGCCGTGGTGGTCGCGGTGGCCGACCTGATCCCGCAGATCGGCGCCACCCTCGGCGCGGTCCTCGTCAGCCTGGTCGGCTTCGCCACCGACCTGCCGGTCGGCATCGCCTGCGTGGTGTTCTTCGTGATCTACCAGCAGGTGGAGAACTACCTCATCTATCCCAAGATCATGCGCCGGTCGGTGGAGGTCAACGAGGTCGCCGCGCTGGTCGCCGCGCTGCTCGGGGTGGCGCTGATGGGCGTGGTGGGCGCGCTGCTGGCCATCCCGCTGGTCGCGGCCGTCCAGCTGATCCTGCGCGAGGTGGTGCTCCCCCGACAGCAGTCCCGCTGATCCGGCCGGCGGGCCGGCCAGCCCGGCCCGGGCGGGTCAGCCCGGCCCGACCGCCGGACCGGCGGACCCGCTCAGCCGGCCTGGCCGGCGGGCGGACCGGGCACCGGACGGTCGGCGAACGAGGCCACCGTGCGGTCGGCGTACGCGCTCACGTCGCCGGAGGTCATCGGGCCGTCCCAGGTGGTCGGCAGCGGGACCGTGGCGGCCGGGTTGACCCGGCGGACCACCTCGTCCAGCGCGGTCTCGGCGTCACCGACCCAGAGGTGCTTGGCCCCCGGCACCCCGACCACCTCGGCCTGCGGCACCGCCGCGAAGCGCTCCCGGGCCTCGTCCGGGCGCAGGTAGTCGTCGAACTCGGGGACGAGCGCGACCAGCGGCTTGCCGGCGTCCGCCCACTGGGCCAGGTCGGCCGGGGTGGAGAAGCGCAGCGGCGGGGAGAGCAGGATGGCCCCGGTCACCGCCGGGTCGCAGCCGTACTTGAGGGTCAGGTCGGTGCCGAACGACCAGCCGAGCAGCCAGATCTCCGGCAGCTCGTGGAACTCGGCGTACTCGATGGCGGCGGCGACGTCGAAGCGCTCGCCGACCGCGTTGTCGAAGGCGCCCTCGCTGGTGCCCCGCAGGCTGCTGGTGCCCCGGGTGTTGAACCGCAGCACGGCCAGGTCGGCCAGGGCGGGCAGCCGCCAGGCCGCCTTGCGGAAGACGTGGCTGTCCATCATCCCGCCGTGCGTGGGCAGCGGGTGCAGGCAGACCAGGGTGGCCACCGGCTCCCGGTCCAGCGGGCGGGCCAGCTCGCCGACCAGCCGCAGACCGTCCGCGGTGTGCAGCTCGATGTCCTCACGGCGCCCGGGCAGGATGGAGGACGCGCGGATCGGTGTGCTCACCCCTCCAGTCTCACCCGCGTCGCGGGTCGCCGCCGGGCGGGGCGGAAACAGGGTGATCCAGATCGCTCAGCCGTGCCGGGGGGCGCCCCGGCCGCGCTGGATCACCGGCCCGCGCCGGTCCCGCGCCCGCCAGCAGCCGGTGTGCCAGTGCCGGCGGTCGCTCAGGTCGCCGCGGCCGTCCACCGGCCAGGCCACCACGTGCGCCACGCCCGGACGGATCTCCTGGTCACAGCCGGGGCAACGGTACGTCTTGACGGACGCCCCGCCGGAGATCCCGCGTACCTGCCAGTCGCCGTCCCGCCACTGCTGCACGGTCGGCACGCCGTGTCGGGCGCGCGCGGCGTCCAGGCCGGGGCTCTCGTCCCGGCGGGGGCGGTTGCGACGGGGGCTCACGGTCACCAAGCGTACGGGCAGCCGGCCGGAGCGGCCCGCGTCGGGCGGCTCCGGCCGGCGGTCGCCGGTCAGGGCCAGGTCTGCGGGCGGGTCGGGTCCTCCGCCAGCCGCGCCCCGGCCAGCAGGACGCCCGCGTCCTGCTCGGTGAAGGCGCCAGGCCGGGTGTTCCCCTCCGGCGGCCAACCGAAGTCCGCGACCACTCTCGTCCTGGGCAGGCCGAGCAGTTCCAGGGTCGTTCCCTTCGGCGACAGGTACGCCGGCCGCCCGCCGACTGTCCGATTCCCCTCGGTCCGGGTGGCCGCCACCTGCGACGCGTACCGGTAACTCACCCACATGCTCTGGTCGGCGCCGCGCCGGATGGTGAACTGCGCGGTGATCAGGCCGGGGTACGAGGCGACGTCCACCGAGCACCAGCCGATCTCCGCCCCCGCGGGCAGCGCGCCGAGCCGTAGCGGACTGGCACAGCGGCGCGCCTCGTCCCACCGCAGCGCGGCCATGGCCTGCGTCAGGGCGGCCGGATCCTGTCCCTGGCTGCTGCTGGCCCGGGCGTAGCGACCGGCACCCGGGCTCCACCAGACGACCAGGCCGAACCGCTCCGTCGTACCTTCCAGCGCCACCCGCTGGACCGTTCCGTCGAAGGCGCCGGGCCGGCCGCCCGGCGGGGTCGGCCGGAACTCGACCGGTGTGCCCTTGAGCACCTCGGCGGAGCGGGCCACCTCCACGGTGACCACCGGCCCGCCCGCCACGTCCAGGCGGACGGTCTCCACCCCGACCACGGCGTTGACCTCCCAGCCGAGGTAGCGCGCCCGGCCGGTGTCCACGCCGAAGTGCAGCACCTGCGGATCCGTGCCGATCCGGGCCGGGTCAGCGGCGGCCCCGGGCACCCCGTCGGCGCGAGGCGGCACCGGTGCGGCGACGGGCGGCGTGGCCGCGGTCCAGGGCAGCCGGCCGGGCAGCCCGGTGAGGTCCGGCCCGGTCACCCCGACGAAGCCGAGTACGCCGACCAGGGCCAACGCCATGCCCGTGGCGGCCCGGCGACGCAGTTGGCGGCGGCGACCCCTGGCCCGCGAGGCCGACAGCAGCCGGTGGGAATCGATCTCTCCCTCGGCGTGCTCCCGCAGCACCGAGGCGATCCGCTGGTCAAGGTCGGTCAAGTCCGGCTCCCCTTGGTCGTCGGGACGCCGCAGCGCTCCCGGAGGTGGGCGAGCGCCCGCATCGCGTGAGTGCGGACGGTGACCGGGGAGCAGTCCAGGATCTGGGCGATCGTCACGTCGTCCAGGTCCTCGTAGTAGCGCAGCACCAGCACGGCGCGTTGGCGGTCGGGCAGGGCGCTGATCAGCCGCCACATCTCGTCCCGGTCGGCCGCCTCGCCGCCGAGGTCGCCGTGCTGGGGGCGCTCGGTGAAGCTGGCCACCGCCACCTCCCGGCTGGACCGCCGCCGCCACCAGGAGGTGTTCGCGTTCACCAGCATCCGGCGCACATACACGTCGGGCCGGTCGGTGCGGGCGATCCGGCGCCAGTGCACGTACGCCCGGGCCAGCACGTCCTGGGTGAGGTCCTCGGCCCGGTGTGCGTCGCCGGTCAGCAGCCGGGCCAGCCGGATCAGGGCCGGGCCGCGGCTGCCGACGTACTCCTCGAAGGTCACATCCTCCAGACGCCGCCGGCGCCGGCCGGCGTTGACCGGGTCAGCGGTTGGTGTGGTCGCGGAACCCGCGACCGCTCTTGCGGCCCAGGTAGCCGGCGGTCACCAGGTGCTCCAGCAGTGGCGCGGGCGCGAAGCCCGGCTCGCGCAGCTCCAGGTAGAGCTCGCGCTGGATGGCCAGCGAGACGTCCAGGCCGACCACGTCGAGCAGCTCGAACGGGCCCATCGGGTAGCCGCAGCCCAGCTTCATCGCGTAGTCGATGTCGTCGGCGGTGGAGTAGCTCGCCTCCAGCATCTTCACCGCGTCGTTCAGGTACGGGAAGAGCAGCGCGTTGACGATGAAACCGGACCGGTCGCCGCAGACCACGCCGGTCTTGCCCAGCGCCGCGCAGACCGCGCGGGCGGTGGCGGTGGTCTCCGCCGAGGTGCGGATGGTCTGCACGATCTCCACCAGCGGCATGATCGGGGCCGGGTTGAAGAAGTGCAGCCCGACCACGTCGGCCGGCCGCTGGGTGGCCATCGCGACGTCGATCACCGGCAGCGACGAGGTGGTGGTAGCCAGCACCACGCCCGGCTTGCAGATCTCGTCGAGGCTGGCGAAGAGGGCCTTCTTGACGCTGAGTTCCTCGACCACCGCCTCGACCACCAGGTCGACGTCGGCCAGGTGGTCCAGGGCGGCGGACCAGGTGACCCGGCCCAGCGCCGCGTCCCGGTCGGCCTCGCTGAGCTTGCCCCGCACCACGCCCTTGTTCAGCGAGGTCTTGACCGCCTCGCAGACCTTGGCCGACTTCTCCGCGCCCCGGGTCACCGAGACGACCTCGTAGCCGGCCTTGGCGAACACCTCGATGATCCCGGTCGCCATCGTCCCGGAGCCGACCACGCCGACCTTGGCGATGGCCCGGGCGCCGTCGGCCAGCGCCGACCCCGTCGCCACCGGCGTCTGCTCGTCCGGTACGACCACCGGCGAGCCCGGTCGCTCGTAGGTGTAGAAGCCCCGGCCGGACTTGCGGCCGAGCAGCCCCGCGGTGACCATCTGCTTGATCAGCGGCACCGGGGCGTGCCGGCGGTCCCGGCCGCCCCGCCGGTACATGGTGTCCAGGATCTCGTACGCGGTGTCCAGGCCGATCAGGTCCATCAGGGCGAGCGGGCCCATCGGCAGGCCGCAGCCGAGCTTCATGGCCGCGTCGATGTCCTCGCGGCTGGCGTAGTGCGACTCGAACATGCCGACCGCGTGGTTGAGGTAGCCGAAGAGCAGCGCGTTGGCGATGAAGCCGGCCCGGTCGTTGATGGTGACGTCGACCTTGCCCAGCCGCTCGCAGAGCGCCTCCACGTCGGCGACCACGTCGGCCGAGGTGACCACCGTCCGGACCACCTCGACCAGCTTCATGACCGGCGCCGGGTTGAAGAAGTGGATGCCGATGACCTGGTTGGGCCGGGTGGTGGCGACCGAGATCTCGGTGACGCTCAGCGACGAGGTGTTGGTGGCCAGGATCGCCTCGGGCTTGCAGACCCGGTCCAGCTCGGCGAAGATCCGCTGCTTCAGGTCGAGGTGCTCGGGCACCGCCTCGATCACCAGGTCGACCGAGTGCAGCGCGTCCAGCCCCACCTGCCAGTCGACCCGGGCCAGCAGCGCGTCCCGGTCGGCCTCGGCGAGCTTGCCCTTGGCCACCGCCCGGTCGGTGGAGCCGGTCAGGGTGGCCCGGCCGCGTTCCAGCGCGGCGTCGGAGATCTCGACCGCGACCACGTCGATGCCGTTGCGGGCGAAGACCTCGACGATGCCGGCACCCATGGTGCCCAGTCCCACCACGCCCACGCTGCTGAACTCGCGCGCCACGACCGGCCTCCCCAATGCTCCGCACGGCCGCATGAACGGCCACTAAGGTTATGCGCGCGAGTCTGCCACGTGACCGTCGGTTGTCGAGACGCCGTGGGATATTTCACCACCGTCGGGCGCTGCCGTCGGTCGATGTCCGCCCCGGGGCGTGCGGGGGGTCGGATCGGCGGGTCAGGCCGTCGGGTTGGCGGTCAGGGCGAGCAGTTCGGCGACGAACTCGGCCGGCCGCTCCAGGTGCGGGCTGTGCCCGCAGCCGGGCAGCAGCACCTCGCGGTAGCTGCCGCCGGCGGCCGCGTACCGGTCGAGCACCGCCCGGGTCTGGCCGACCATCGGCTGCGGCGGGCAGTCCACCTCGCCGGGCCAGCCGGGCACCGCGCCCAGCGACCCCAGGTACGCCAGGTCCATCAGCGCGGTGTCCGAGACGATCACGTCGGCGTCCCCGTGGATCCAGGTGACCGGCGGCTTGTCGGCCACCGCGACCAGGTCGTCGGCGATCCGGAAGTGCGCCGGGGAGAGGGCGTTGAGCACCCCGCGCCGGCCGGGCGCGGTGCCCGGCCAGTTCGCCGAGGCCACCGCCGTGCCCGGGTAGTTGTCCTCCCCGGTGGCCGTGGACAGGACGCTGTCCAGCAGCAGTTCCTCGTCCTCGCCAAGGGACACCGGGTCGGCCACGTAGGTGGCCCGCAGCACGTTACGCGGGCTGGTCGGGGCGTCCGCGCCGCGGTCGCCGGCGGCCAGCCGCTTGACGAAGTCCTGGTTGGCGGTGCCCCCGCCGGTGCCGGCGAAGTCGGCGGTGGTCGGCGTGCCGGCCAGGTCGCGGGTGCCGCCGTAACCGTAGGGCGAGACGGGGGCGGAGAGCAGCAGCGCGGCCACCCGGTCCGGGTGGTCGACCAGCAGCTGCATGGCCACTCCCCCGCCGAGCGAGTGACCGGCCACCACCGGCCGGGCCGCGGTCGGGAACAGCGACCCGTCGTCCAGCAGGGCGGCCACGTCGTCGGCGAAGTCGCGCAGCCCCCGGGTGGCGTCCACCGGGGCGGTGTCGGTCTCGCCGTAGCCGCGCAGGTCGGGTGCGACCACCCGGAGCGTGGCCGGCAGCCGGCGGACCAGTGGCTCCCAGAACAGGGCCGACGAGCAGTTGCCGTGGATCAGCAGCAGCGGTACGCCCTCCGGCGGCCCGGCCACCCGTACCGCCTGGGTGATCCCGTTAGCCGTGACGACCTGCCGCACGCTCTCCATCCGCGGCATGCTGCCACCCGATCGCCGGCGCGTCCATGTGTCCGGCCGCCATGACGGGCCGCCGGGAGGTGGCGGTCCGCCCGCCCTACGGCGCGCTCGGCACGGCTGGCGCGGGCGGCACGGTCGGTTCCGCCGCCACCCCCGGCCCGGCCGGCACCGGCGACTGGCCCGGCGCGTTCCGTACGACGGGCGTGACCGGCACGGTGCGCTCCGCCGGCCGGGCGACGGCGGGCGGGGCGGCGACCGGCAGCGGCAGGGTCGGCCGGTGGTCCCGCCGCGGGGTGCCGATCAGCAGGCCAACCGGGTCGGTGACGGCCACCCCCGGGTCGAAGAACCGCAGCTCGGTACGGCCGAGCCGGATCACGTCGCCGTCGCTGAGCCGCTCCTCGCCGGTGATCCGCCGGTCGTTCAACCAGGTCCCGTTCGTCGAGCCCAGGTCGGCCAGCGACACCCCCTCCGGGGTGAGCCACACCTGGGCGTGCCGCCGGCTCAGGTGCAGGTCGTTCAGCACCACGTCGACGGTCGGCGCACGGCCGATCACCAGCGGCGTCCGGCGAACCCGGAAACTCGCCCCGCGCATCGATCCGCCGGCCACGGTCAACAACGGCAAGAGATTCGGATGTTCCTCCATGGACAGTCAGCCCTCCACCCGCACGGTCACCCCGCGCGTCAGCCTGCCATCAGAAAGTAGTTGTCTCCACCGCCCACGCGGTCAACTCCGCCTCCCCGGGCGGTCAGCCGTCCTTCGTCGGAACGGCATCCGCCTCCCACGTGCCGGACGGCCCCCTCCGCCCGTTCAACGAGCCCGACGACCCGTCCGGTTCACCGGCCCAGCGCGACCGGTGCGGCGGCCGGGCGCGGCGGAGCGCCGGCGCCGACCCCTACCGGCGAGTAATCCTCGGGTCTAGACTTCCGCCATGACGGCAGTGCAGGTCCCGGGCGCCCCCCGCATCGAGGACGGCCTTCTGGTCTCGACCAGCCCCGCGACCGGCGCCGAGGCCGGGCGCTATCCGATCGCCACCGCGGCCGAGGTGACCGAGGCGGTCAAGCGGGCCCGGGCGGCCGCCGAGTGGTGGGCCGGGCTCGGCTTCGCCGGGCGCCGGCAGCGGCTGCTGCGCTGGCGGGCCCTGCTCGCCCAGCGGATCGAGCAGCTCGCCGAGCTGATCCACACCGAGGGCGGCAAGCCGATCGCGGACGCCGTCGTCGAGCTCGTCACCGCCATCGAACACGTGGACTGGGCGGCCCGCAACGCCCGCCGGGTGCTCGGCCCGCGCCGGGTCCGCTCGCGGCTCGTGCTCGCCGAGTTCTCCGCCCACCTCGAATACCAGCCGTACGGGGTGATCGGCGTGATCGGCCCGTGGAACTACCCCGTCTTCACCCCGATCGGATCCACCGCGTACGCGCTGGCCGCCGGCAACGCGGTGGTCTTCAAGCCCAGCGAGTACACCCCCGCCGTCGGGCAGTGGCTGGTCGACAGCTTCGCCGAGGTGGTCCCGGAACACCCGGTGCTCACCGCGGTGCACGGCCTCGGCGACGTCGGCGCGGCGCTCTGCCGCTCCGGGGTCGACAAGATCGCGTTCACCGGCTCCACGGCGACGGCGAAGAAGGTGATGGCGGCCTGCGCCGAGTCGCTGACCCCGGTGCTGCTGGAGGCCGGCGGCAAGGACGCCATGATCGTGGACGCGGACGCCGACCTGGACGCCGCCGCCGAGGCGTGCGTCTGGGGTGCGCTGACCAACGCCGGCCAGACCTGCATCGGCATCGAGCGGGTGTACGCCGTCGAGCCGGTCTTCGACGCCTTCGTCGGGAAGGTGGTGGAGCGGGCCGGCCGGCTCACCGTCGGCGCGGACGGTGCCGACATCGGGCCGATCACCATGCCGAGCCAGCTCGACGTGATCCGCCGGCACATCGACGACGCGCTGGCCCGGGGCGGGCGCGCGGTGCTCGGCGGCGCCGACGCGGTACAGCCGCCGTACGTGCGGCCGACCGTGCTGGTCGACGTGCCCGAGGACTCGGCCGCCGTACGCGAGGAGACGTTCGGCCCGACGCTCACCATCAACCGGGTCCGCGACGCCGAGGAGGCGGTCAGCCGGGCCAACGCCCTGCCGTACGGCCTGGGGGGTTCGGTCTTCGGGCGGCGGCGCGCGGTGGCGATCGCCCGCCGGCTGCGCTCCGGCATGGCCTCGGTCAACTCCACGCTGACCTTCGCCGGGATGTCCACCCTGCCGTTCGGCGGCGTGGGCGAGTCCGGCTTCGGCCGGATCCACGGCGAGGACGGGCTGCGCGAGTTCGGCCGGGCCAAGGCGATCACCCGCCGTCGGGCCCGCTCGCTGCTGCCGTCGACCACCTTCGACCGGACGCCCGCCGACGTCGCCCGACTGGTCAAGGCCATCAAGGTGATGTACGGCCGCTGACCGGCGCCTGCGCTTCCGCGCGTCGGCCCGCTGCGGCCCGCGGGCGACCGCCGCGGGCGGGCGACCGCCGCGGGTCAGAACAGGGTCAGCTCGTCCCGCTCGATGCCGCGCAGCTTGTCGTAGTCCACCACCACGCAGCGGATCCCCCGGTCGGTGGCGAGCACCCGGGCCTGCGGCTTGATCTCCTGCGCCGCGAAGACACCGGCCACCGGTGCCAGCAGCGGGTCGCGGTTGAGCAGTTCCAGGTAGCGGGTGAGCTGCTCGACGCCGTCGATCTCGCCCCGGCGCTTCACCTCGACGGCGACCGTGGCGTTCTGCCCGTCCCGGCAGAGCAGGTCGACCGGGCCGATCGCGGTCATGTACTCCCGGCGGATCAGCGTGAAGCCCTCGCCCAGCGCTGTCGGGTTGGCCGCCAGCAACTCCTGCAGGTGCGCCTCCACGCCGTCCTTGCGCAGGCCCGGGTCGACACCCAGGTCGTACGAGGTGTCCTGGAAGATCTCCTCAAGGGTGATCCGCAGCTCCTCGCCGGCCTTGTTGACCACCCGCCAGACGCCCGGTGCCTCCTCCAGCCGGCACGGCGGGCTCATCCAGTTGAGTGGCTTGTACGCCCGGTCGTCGGCGTGGATGGACACCGACCCGTCCGCCTTCACCATCAGCAACCGGGTGGCCGGCGGCAGGTGGGCCGAGAGCCGTCCGACGTAGTCCACCGAGCACTTCGCAATCACCAACCGCACCTGACGAGGGTAGCGGAGACGCCGGCCGGCGCCACCGAGCGGCACTGGCGTGCCGGTGCGATGCTGAGACGGTGTTCGAAGTCCTCACCGGCACCGGCCTCGCCGCCTCGGCGGGCCTGAACGCCTACATCCCCCTGCTCACCATGGGGCTGCTGGCCCGCTACACCGACCTCATCGACCTGCCGAGCGGCTGGCAGTGGCTGGGCAACGGCTGGGTGATCCTCATCCTCGCCGTGCTGCTCGCCGTCGAAGTGGTCGCCGACAAGGTGCCGGTGGTCGACCACGTCAACGACGTGGTGCAGACCGTGGTCCGCCCGACGGCCGGCGGCCTGGCCTTCGGCGCCGGGTCGACCTCGGAGACGGTCACGGTGAGCGACCCGGGGAGCTTCTTCTCCTCCAGCGAGTGGGTCCCGGTGGTTACCGGGGTGCTGATCGCGCTCGGCGTACACCTGCTCAAGTCGGCCGCGCGGCCGGTCATCAACGCGACCACCGCCGGGGTGGGCGCGCCGGTCGCGAGCACCGCCGAGGACGCCACCAGCGTGGTGATGTCGGTGGTGGCGATCATCCTGCCGGTGCTGGTGCTGGCGTTCCTGGCCGGCCTGGCACTCTTCCTGTTCTGGTTCCTACGCCGCCGGTCCGACCGCCGCCGCGAACGCCAGGCCGCCCGCGCCGCCGGCTACCGGGTCTGACCGCTCTCTCCTGCCCGTGGTCGGGCCCGGCTGCGTTCAGCGTTCAAGGTCCGCCAGGTGGGTGGGCTGCGTCGGGGGCGTGGTTGGGGGTGTGGCCCGGGCCCGCCGTGCCCGGCTCCGCGAGGTGCCGACACCCGGTGGCGGGTGCCGATCGGCCTGCTGCGAAGGCACCGCTGGCCAGCGCCCACGATCGGGGGCCGGCCCGAGTCCGGATAGGCCGCAGGGCCGGCACCCGTGTGGGTGGCGGCCCTGCGGTCGGTGGATGTGCTGCTGGCCGGCACCCGGTGGGTGTCGGCCAGCAGTCCCCCTGTGAGGAAAGTCAGTGCGTGTTCGGTTGTCAGCTGTTCCAGTGCTCGGCGACCAGGTCGGCGGCCTGCTGCTCCCACTGGGCGTAGTGGAACGGGTAGGCCGACACCTGCACGGTCTGGGCGGCCTTGGTCAGCGGCATGTCCTGCCACCCGTCGACCTGCTTGAGACCCTTCAGGAACGCCATCGTCGAGTACTCGGGGTCGGTGATCTGCTCCACCGTGCCCCAACCACTGGACGGGCGCTGCTGGAACAGGCCCTGCGAGTCGTGGTCGTTGCGGTCACCCAGGTGACCCAGGTTCTCCAGCTTCGACTCCTGCAGGCTGGTGGCGATCGCCACCACGGCGGCCCGCTCGTCCATGTCGGACTTCTTCGTCGCCGCGATGATCGCCTTCACGTTCTCCACCTGCTCACCGTTCAGGTCGATGCGCGACTGCTCACCCTGCACACCATGCGGCACCAGCTTCGCCTTGTCGACGCCCGGCTTGTCCGCCTGCACCACGGCGACCGGCTTCACGGCCTCAACCGGGGCGGCCTCGGCGTTGGTGGCGGGGCCGGCGAAGATGCCACCGGCGAAAGCCAGACCAGCAATACCCAGAACGCTCTTACGCATGATCGTGGTCATCACAAGCTCCTTCGGGGGATGACGCCACCAAACCCAGGGGGACGGGCGAGGTAGCGCAAGCACCATCAGGCGCTCAAGACTTGGGGGAAGAACTCTTCGGCACTCTCACCGGGCGGGGGATGTCCGCCCTGGCCGGTGCCGGGTGCCCGGCCGACCAGCGGGGCGGTGCCCCGCGCGGTGCCGGACTGTGTGTAACGACCGCCAGCCCACCATCATTCCGGGGCCACGACCCTCATCCGGCCGATGCCGGGGCGGGACCGTTTGTCAACGGTCTCTTTGATCTGGCTCTGGCACGAACTTGGTGAAAGCGGGATCGGCTCGCCCCCCCCGGCTGTCGGTTGTGATCCACGATGGATGATCATGTCCATGGTGTGGTGATCATGGTTTGGAAGGGTTACTGCCCCATCTCGCGGCCCTGCGGATCCGGCACGTGCGTGCCGAGGGGCGGTCGGTTTGGCTGGAAGCTGACGTTTCGGCTGCTGACGCAGGGTGCCCGGCCTGCGAGTCGAGGTCGGTGCGGGTACACAGCCGCTACCAACGGGTCCTGGCCGACCCGGCGATCGGTGGCCGGCCGACGCTGCTACGCGTACGTGTCCGCAGGTTTTTCTGCGACAACACCGTCTGTGAACGGCGAACCTTCGCCGAGCAGGTGCCGGAGCTGACCACACCGTATGCCCGCCGCACTCCGCTGCTGCGCGGTGTCCTGGAGAAGATCGCCTTGGCGTTGGGTGGCCGACCGGGCGCGCGGATGACCCGTCTGCTGGCCGTGGAGGTGTCCCGCATGACCATGTTGCGGCTGGCCCGGGCGCTGTCAGTGCCGGATCGCGGCACTATCGCGGTGGTCGGGGTCGACGACTTCGCGTTCCGTAAGGGCAACACCTACGGCACCGTCATCGTCGACATGCACACCGGTCGGCCCGTCGACCTGCTGCCCGACCGCCACGCCGACACGTTCGCCGACTGGCTGCGCGCCCACCCTGGTGCTCAGGTGATTTGTCGTGATCGGGCCAGCGGGTATGCCGAGGGTGCCCGGCTCGGTGCGCCGGACGCGATCCAGGTCGCCGACCGCTTCCACCTGCTGCAGAACCTCACCCAGGCGGTCGACCGGGTCGTTCGTGCCCACCGTGCCTGCCTCAAGGACCGACCCGAGGCCGACGCCGTCGCGCAGCCGCGCCCGTCCGCCGGGGGTGAGCCGGGCCGCCGGGCCGAGGTGACCCGGCAACGGCACGCCGAGATCCATGCCCTACACACCACCGGCATCGGCACCACCGCGATCAGCCGCGCGCTGAACCTCGACGGCAAGACGATACGCCGCTACCTACGCGCGGCGACCGCGGACGAGCTGCTCACCGAGACCGTCCCACGGCCCCGTGACCTCGACGAGCACACCGCCTACCTCGTCTCCCGGTGGGAACAGGGCTGCACTAACGCGGTCCGGCTGACCACCGAACTGCGCGAACGCGGCTACCGCGGCAGCGCCCGCACGGTGCGCCGACTGCTGCAGACCTGGCGCGACGGCACGATCAAACCGACCGCCGTGACCGCGGTCGCGCCGAAACCCAGGGAAGTGACCGGCTGGATCATCCGGCCCGCCGGCGATCGCTCCGACGATGAGCAGTGCGGCCTGACCCGGATCCTTGAGCGGTGCGACAGCCTACGCACCATCGACCGGCTGGTCAGCGACTTCGCCGGGATGCTGCGCCAACGTCAGGGCCAGCACCTGGACACCTGGATCACCCAGGCCAAGGAAAGCGGCGTCGCGCAGCTGGCCGGCTTCGCCGCCGGCCTGGTCAAGGACTACGACGCCGTCCGTAACGGCCTCACCCTGCCCTACAACAGCGGCGCAGTAGAGGGCAACGTCTGTCGACTGAAAGCGATCAAAAGACAGATGTACGGCCGTGCGAACTTCGACCTCCTCCGGCTCCGCGTCGTCCTCGCCGAATAGCCACCGCAGATGAGGCGGAATCACGAACCTCGTGCCAGAGCCTTTGATCTCCCCGTAGGCGGCCGGCAGTTGTCCCCGCTGACGGCCGCGGAGTTCTCCCCAACGGCGGCCAGATAGTTCCCCGCCGTTGGTTGTTCGGGGTGTCAGGTCAAGGGCTTCACTCCTTGTCCGGTGGTGGCCTGGTTCAGTCGGAAGCTGTCACCCTGTGTGACGACGACGTGGGCGTGGTGCAGGAGCCGGTCAACCGTCGCGGTCGCGAGGGTTTTGGGCATGATCTCGTCGAAGCCGGAGGGGTGCAGGTTCGAGCTGACGGCGAGGCTGCGTCGTTCGTAGGCGGCGTCGACGAGGCGGTAGAAGCCTTCGGCGGCATCGGGTGAGACGGGTAGCAGGCCGATGTCGTCGACGATGATCAGGTCGCAGCGGATGAGTCGGGCGAGGGCTCGGCTGACGGAGTCGTCGACGCGGTGGCGGCGCACGAGGGCGCCGAGGTCTTCGATGGTGAACCAGGCCACGGTCATGCCGGCTTCGACGGCGGCTTGGCCGAGGGCTTCGCAGAAGTGGCTCTTGCCGGTGCCGGATGGTCCGCAGATGGACAGGTTCTCCTTGCGGTGGATCCATTCCAGAGTCTTCAGCGCGTCCTGTGTGGGACGTGGGATCGACGAGGCGGTCTCGTCCCAGTCGCCGAAGGTCTTGCCTGCCGGGAACGCGGCGCGTTTGCGGCGGGTGCGCAGGTTCGCCGCGTCACGGCCGGCGGCTTCCTCAGCGAGGAGGACGCGGACGACTTCGGCGGGGTCCCAGCGTTGAGCTTTGGCGGTGGGGATCAGGTCGGCCATCGCTTTGCGGATGTGGGGCAGTTTCAGCCGGCGGGTCAGCTCGATCGCCTCGGCGAGGGGGTCACCGGCAGGGCCGGTGATAGTGCGGATCGGGGCGGCCATCAGGGGTTGCTCCTGTCGTTGACGGTGCCGAAGCGGGCCCATGCGGAGGTGCCCGGTTGCAGGCTGTGGGCCTCGCTGGCCCGGGTGGGTTCGCCGCCTGCGCCGGCGGCCTGGTGGGCGAGGATGCGGATGATGTCGTTGTCGGCGAACCGGCCGGCTATCGCGGCGGTGCCCAACGCCCGGTCCACTTGGGCGGCGCCGTGCAGCTTGGCCAGGGCGCAGGCTTCGGCCATCTTGCGGCGCACCCCTCGAGTTCCGGCCGCGGCGGCCTCGACCAGCCACGAGGCCGCACCCGGGCCGAGGGCCAGGAACGCGGCTTCCTCGGCCGTGCGGGCCTTCGGCGTGCGGTCGCCGTCACGGCTGGCCCTGGGCGGGTAGTGGGCGTCGATGATCGACGGGCTGCCGGGGGTGGAGCGTGGATGCCGGGCGACCTCGGTCGGACCATCGGCGCCGACCGCGGTGACGATCAGTTCGTCACCGTGGAAGCGGGCCCATACCCGGGTGTCGACGAGTTCGTGCGGCACCGAATAGCGCACGCCCTCCACGGAAATGGTGCAGTCCCAGTTCACCCGGCGGGTGGTGCCGAACGCGACGGTGAACGGCTCGCCCGGCAACGGATGCAGCCGCACCCGTTCCTCCGCGAGGGCCTCGACCGGGCGGCGGCGGGTCTCGCGGTGCACCCGCGCGTTCACCTCCTCGGTGAACTGCCGGCAGGCCGCCTCGAGTTCGGCGAACGTGCGGTACTCCGGCAGCAGGTTCGCATCCGTGGGCACCAAATCCGCCTTGGCGATCTTCACGGTGTTCTCCGAACCGCCCTTCGATTGCGGGTCGGCCGGCACGCAGGTGCGGATCGTCATCCCGTAGTGCCGGGCCACCGCCACGATCTCCGGGTTACGCACCGCGATGTCCGCGACATGCTCGACAGTGATCGTCTTCTCGTTGTCGGTCAACGCATACGCCGGCACCCCACCCAACCGGCGCAACGTGGCGTCCAGACAGGACACAATCGTCGGCAGCGTCTTGTCGAAAGTCGGGATCACCACCCGAAACCTCGACCAGGCCAGCCACGCGCACCACAACGACGTACGCCGCCCACCGATGCGCGGACCCTCACCCCAGTCGAACTGCAGCCACAGCCCCGGCTCCGGGATCCACGGCCGGAACACCCGCCGCTGCCCGGCGGCGAAGCGGGCCTTGACCTCCGCGACCGCCCGCCGGGTGGTGCGCTCACCACCGCCGAAGCCCATCGCGGTGATCCGCCGGTGCACCACATCCGCGCGGACCCGCCCACCCGAACGGGCCACCAACTCCTCGATCTTCGCCACGTACTCATCGATCGGCCGGGCCCGGTGCACCCGCGCCTCGGGACTCTGCCCGGACTCCCGCAACTTCACATACCGGGCAACCGTGTGATGATCACACCCAGCCAACTCCGCCGCCGCACGGTAACTCCCCGTGAGGTCGTATGCCTCCAAGATTTCCACGATCTCCCTGCCGCTCTTCACGCCGTCGACCCTCGCCGACCGGCACTCTGACCTGGTCAGCGGGGAGGTATCTGGCCATCCACGGGGAGATCCCTGGCCACCAGCGGGGCGACATATGGCCGCCTACGGGGAGTATTCACTGGCCGCCGACAACCGTTGCTGCGATCGCCGGGGGATGTAACGACCCGCCGCCCGCCAACATTCCGGGCCACGACCCTCAACCAGCCGAAGCCAGGCGGGGCGCTGCTGCGATCGCCGGGGGATGTAACGACCGGCCGGCCGGCATCATTCCGCCGAACCCACCGGGCCGGTCGGTGCCGGCGGCGTGCCCTTGCTCGATCGTCCGCATGATGTAACGCCCCCGACCCGGCCCCGATTCCACCACCCGGATGCCACCGATCACACCCCCAAACCCGACAAACACCCCGCCTTCGTCGTCGGGCCAAGCCCATCGTCGAGCGTCCGCGGGATGATCGACACCATGTCGCCGACAGGGGGCCATCCCGGACGAGTCGATACCGCCACATCGGCGAACCGACGGCGAGCCCATCCGCGCCCGCGGAGCCCGATGCGCGGAATGCCCGGATACCGGATGCCCGGGTGGACCTGGGTTGCATCACCTGCCGGGGAAGAAGCAGCCGGCGGATCCGCAGGCGCTTCAGAGCTGCCCCGTCTGTAGGGGCGCGCGGCCCGTCTGCAGGGGCGCGGGGCATCGTGCGCGAGCACGACGACCGGTCGTCGCCAGCCCAGTGGTCCCATGCACGGGGCAGCTCGACAGGACGCCGCACCAAGCATCAACCACGGCAAGGCCGTCGGGCTCCTGGTAAGCCCGACAACGCGGCCGACAAGCCCCGACTCGTCGCCGGGCTGTGCTCGCCACATGCGCAGCCTGGCCAGGTCGCTCTCGTCGCCGGTCTCCGGGGGACCCGCGTGCTGGTGCGCGAGCCGGGTGGTCACACGCGCGAGCGTGATACCTCTGCGGCATATCGATGTGTTCCGCACCGGGTTTGATGGAGACATCGAAACCTGGGAGGAACACCAGCGATGCCCGCACCGAAGAAGTACAACGATGAGCTGCGTGAGCGTGCGACCCGGTTGGCGCTCGAGGCCCGCCGGGAT
>NZ_QGSW01000262.1:0-31253 GCF_003176715.1 Micromonospora sp. S4605 | reverse complement strand
CGTCGGTCCAGTGCAGCACGCCCTCGGACCAGACGTAGCGGGCCTGGCCCCAGCGCATCGCGGAGGCCGCGTCCGGGAAGAAGCCCGAGCCCTTGAAGTTGGCGCTGGTGTTGCAGAGCACCGGGACGCCGGTGAGCCGCTCGTACGCGGTCAGCAGCCGGTGCATCGTCGGGTTGTCGGCGTCCACGGTCTGCAACCGGGCGCTGCCGTCGAGGTGCACCACCGCCGGGATCCGGTCCTTCCACTCCGGACGGACGGAGTGGTCGAAGAGCATGTACGGATCCCGGGTGCCGGGGCTGAACACCTCCGGTGCCCGGTCCTGGAGGCAGATCGGGGCCACCGGCCGGTACCACTCCCGCCCCTTCATGGCGTTGAGCCGGTCCTTCATGGCAGCGCTGGTGGCCGGGGCGATGATGCTGCGGTGTCCGAGCGCCCGGGGGCCCAGCTCGGCCGGACCGTGCACCACGACCACCGGCTCGCCCTGCTCCTCCAGGAGCTTGGCCAGCTCCTCGATCTCGCAGGGGCGGCTGGACCAGCCGGCCGGCGTCCGCCGGGTCGGCGTCACCGGCGGGCCGGCGAAGACCGACCAGCGCAGCGCGGACCGCCCGGTGCTGCGGATCATCTCCACGCAGGCCGCGCCGATCGCCGAACCCGCGTCGTTGGGGAACGGCGGCACCCAGACGTCGGCGAAGAGGCCGCTGGCCCGCAGCCCGGCGTTCCACTTGATGTTCAGGGCGCAGCCGCCGGAGAGGCAGATCGGCAGGCCGTCCAGCTCGGGCAGCTCGGCGAGCTTCTGCTTGAGCCCGTCGACGAGCACCCGGAACAGGTGTTCCTGGAAGGAGGCGAGCAGCGCGGCGTCGGAGAGCCCCAGGGCGGCGGCCTCCTGCTGCACCCGCCGGCTCCACCCGTACGACTTGATGGCCCGGTCGATCGGCAGCATCGCCGCCGTGACGCCCTCCATCAGCTTGACGGCCTCCTCCGACGGCGGGTCGAGGGAGGCGTACGCCATCGCCTTGCCGGAGACCGGGAGCAGCGCCTCCATGCCCGGGCCGGGGTTGGATGCGAGCCGCCGCGAGTGGTCGACCCGGAACGGGCCGAAGTGCGACGCGAAGATCGGGTAGATGCCGCCGGAGACCTCCGCCACCGGGCCGTACGCGCGCACCGCCCGCCGCCGGGGGTCGTAGTGGTAGAGGTTGGGCGCCATCCCGCCGTCCCAGACCAGCATCAGCGCCGGCTCGTCCCGGGCGGCGAAGTCGCTGGTGCAGTAGCTGGCGAAGGCGTGGTCGGTGGCGTGGCTGAAGCTGCGGAACTCCGTCGGCGCCGGGCCGAAGAGCGGGCTGCTGCCCACTCGGCCGTCGAGCAGCCGGGGCGAGTCCGCCGGCGCGTCGTCGTAGCCGGCCACCTCGACCGGCCGGGCGGTGCCGGCGTCGTCGATCACCTCGACCCAGCTCTCGTTCTCCCGGCCCCGGGCCCAGCCGTCGATCACCACACTGGTCAGGTCGGCCGGGGAGATCCCGGCGTCGCGCAGCCGCGCGGCGATGTCGGCGGAGCGGTTGAAGGTGGCGTGCCGTTCCCGGTTCTCCAGCTTCTCCGCCTCCACCGAGAGCAGCAGGCGGTCGCCCTCCACGATCGCGAAGCCGCCGTCGTGGGTCATCTTGAGCCCGCAGATCAGGGGTGCAGACATCGCTTCTCCTCCCGGCGCGACCGGTCGGCGGCGACCTGGGTCGTGGTGGAACATAGGCGCGGCCCAGCCGGGGCGACAAGGCGCGCAGAACCACCCGCGACCCGGGCGAGTGACGCGATTCCGCAGTTGAACGGCGGTGCGGTCCGCGGCGACACTGCCAGACGTGCCGGAGCCGGTGAGTTTCGCCAGGGACGTGCTGCCGCTCTTCCGCGAGCTGGACCTCGAGATGCCGCACGCCTTCGACCTGTCCGACCACGCCGACGTCTGCGCGTGGGCCGAGGCCATCCACGAGCGCCTCGCGGACGGTTCGATGCCGTGCGACGCGCCGTGGCCGGACGAGGACGTGGCACTGTTCCGCCGCTGGATCGACGAGGGCCGGCACCCCTGACGCACCCGGCCGGGCCTCGCCCGGTCGGGCGCGGCCGGTTCGACGACGCCGGCGGGGAGCGCCCGGTCAGGCGCGGCTGAGCAGCGGGCGCGAGCGCCGGTCCAGCAACCCGCCAAGCGCCGGCGTCGCCGCGGCCGACCAGGTCGACAGCACCCGCTCGACGGCGCCGAACTCCGACTCGAGCACGGACAGACCCGCGGTCGGCACCGCCGCCCCGAGCGCGACCAGCAGCGGGCGCAGGTAGCTCTCGACCGCGTGCCGGTGGCCGCGGTCGGCGGCGGTCATCATCGGCACCGCCACCGTGCCGGCCAGGCCGTGCCGGGGCAGCAGGTCCAGGAAGAGCTTCAGCAGCCCGGTGTAGCTGCCCTTGTAGGTGGGCGAGGCGACCAGCAGCAGCGTCGCGCCGGTCACCGCGGCGTACGCCTCGCGCACGGCGGCGCACCGGTCCTCGGCCACGATCAACCCGGCCGGCAGCTCGGCGAGGTCGACCAGGGTCGGCGCGGCCAGCTCGACCCCCGCCTCGACCAGCCGCTCGCGCAGCAGCTCCGCCGCCGTCAGCACCACGCCCCGGGTACGCGACCTGGGCCGCGGGTTGCCGACCAGGACGGTGAACGGAACCGGGCCACTGTCGACAGACGTCATTGCCACACATTGGCACGGCCCGACGCGGCGCTGCTACGTTCCGCGACATGGCTGACCACGGCGACCCGCCCCGGTTGGAGGTCCGTGGCCTGCGCCCCGACGAACGCCGGCTGGCCGGCGGGCTGGTCGCCCGGGCAATGCGGGACAACCCCACCACGCTGGCGATGTGCGGCGCCGACCCGTTCGACCGGCTGGCGCACATGCAGCCGATCTGGACCGCCTTCTTCCACCGGCCGCCGGGCCCGGCGCTCGGCGCCTTCCACCGGGGCTGCCTGGTCGGCGTCGCCGGGGCCACCCCGCCGGGCGCCTGCGTCGGCAGCACCTACGGTCCGCGCGCCACACAGGTGGCGGGCGGACCAGAGCCGCCGCCCGGTGACCCGGGCCGAGCCGACTACGTGCAGGCGACGTACGCGGTCAACGACCTGCCGGAGCCGCACTGGCACCTGGGGCCGGTGGCGGTGGAGCCCGGGTTCCAGGGGCGGGGCGTCGGCGCGCGGCTGGTGCGCGAGCTGACCGCCGTGCTCGACGCCGACGGACACGACGGCTGGTGCGAGACCGACACCGAGGCCAACGTGCGGTTCTACCGGGCGCTGGGTTGGCGGGCGGTGCGCACCGTGCGGGTCATCGGGATTCCGCTGTGGTTCCTGCGCCGACCGGGGCCGCGTCCGGCGCCGCCGGCACCAGCGTCCGCAGCTCGGCGAACGGATCCAGACCCAGCGACACCCGGCCGATGAACTCCCGGGCCTCGATCGGCGAGTAGGGCTGCATGAACCCGCCGGCCCGCACGTCCCGGTAGAGCCGGCCGAGCGGGTGCCCGGTGAGGTACGACCCACCACCGACCACCGTCATCGCCTGGTCGACCACCTCCGTGGCGGCCCGGTTGACGATGAGCTTGGTGCACTGGTAATCCATCACCGCCCGGTGCACGGCGTCCATGGTCAGCTCGTCCTCGGGCAGCGTCAGGAACTCGTCCATCGCCTCGCAGGTGCGGCCCAGGGTGGCCCGGGCGGTGGCCAGCGCCACCTCCATCTCGGCGAGCTGCACCTGCACCGCCGGGCGCTCGGCCAGCAGGTGGTCGTACGGCTTGCGCTTGCGGGTCCGGGCGGCCGTCACGGTCAGCTCGTGCGCCGCCTCGGCGATGCCCAGGTACGCCCCGACCAGCGGGAAGTTCACCGCGACCAGGCCGGGCCACATCGCCGTGGTGGGCTCACCCACCCGACCGCCCAGCTGCACCATGTCGGCCGGCACGAAGCAGTCGCTGAGCACCACGTCGTTGCTGCCCGAGCCGCGCATCCCGACCGCGTCCCAGTTGTCCAGCACAGTCAGGCCGGGCGTGCCGCGCCGGATCACCGCGCTGCCCATCCGGTACCAGCCGGCGCCGTCGGGCACCCGGACGAAGACCGTGAACGCGTCGGCGACCGCCGAGTTGGTGGCGAAGGTCTTGTGCCCGGTGATCAGGTAGCCGCCGTCGGCCGGCCGGGCCTCGGTGGTCGGGAAGGAGAACGCGCCACCCGGCTCGGTGCCGGCGTGCGACATCACCAGCCGGCCCCGGCCCAGCAGCTTGACCAGGATGCGCAGCTGGGCGGTGAACGGCGCGTCGTCCGCGGACCGGCGCAGGGTGCGGCTGATGTCGAAGGTGAAGCCGAGGTGCATGTTCGCGGCGATGGCGGTGGCCGGGCAGCCGCGGGCCAGCCGGGACACCGCCACCGTCAGGTCGTGCAGCGAGTCGACGCCGAGCCCGCCGGCCTCGGCCGGCGCGGTGGCGGCGAGGAAGCCGCTGGCCCGCATCGCGGCGAAGTTCTCCCGGACGAAGGTGTTCTCCGCGTCGTAGCGCGCGGCCCGGGTGGCGAAGTCCGCCGCGTGCTCCTCGGCCAGTTCGACCATCCGGGCACCGGCCGGGGTCCTCGCCGACAGCGGTCGGGTCATGGCGTACCTCCAATGACTCGGGACGCGGGCGAGTCGGACCCTACGGACGCACCGGCGAGCGGCGCAACGAGCGCCGTTGCCGCCCGCGGCCGCGTCCGACCGCCGCGCAATGACCACCCTTGCCGGCCCCGACGGTCGCCGCCGATAGTGCGGGGCGTGGACGCACTGGACGGTTTCGTGCCCTGGCCGGCGGAGTTCGCCCGGCGCTACCGGACCGAGGGCTACTGGCGGGGCGAGACCCTCGGCGCCATCGGACGGACCGTGCCCGACCGGAACCGCACCGCGCTGGTGCACGGCGACCGGCGGTGGAGCTACGCGGAGCTGGACCGGCGGGCCGACCGCACCGCTGCCGGCCTGGCAGCGCTCGGCATCCGCCGCGGCGACCGGGTGCTGGTGCAGCTGCCCAACGTCGCCGAGCTGGTGCAACTCTCGCTGGCGCTGTTCCGGCTCGGCGCGCTGCCGGTGTACGCGCTGGCGCCGCACCGGATGGCCGAGCTGGGCCACCTAGCCGAGCTGACCGGCGCCCGCGCCTACGTGGCGCCGGACCGGTTCGCCGGCTTCGACTACCGGCCCCTCGCCGCCGAGCTGCGCGCCGCCAACCCGGCTCTGGCGCACGTGCTGATCGTCGGCGAGCCCGGCGAGTTCCGGGCATTGTCCGAGGTGGACGCCGAGCCGCTGGCGCTGCCCGGGCCGGCGCCCGGCGACATCGCCTTCTTCCTGCTCTCCGGGGGCACCACCGGACTACCCAAGCTGATCCCCCGCACCCACGACGACTACGCCTACCAGCTGCGGGCCTGCGCCGAGGCGCTGGGCGTGGACGAGCGCTCGGTCTACCTGGCGGCGCTGCCGGCGGCGCACAACGCGGCGCTGGGCTGCCCCGGGGTGCTCGGCACGCTGGCCGTCGGCGGCACCGTGGTGCTCAGCCCGACGCCGAGCCCGGACGACGCGTTCGGGCTGATCACCGCCGAGGGCGTCACCTTCACCACGCTGATGCCGCCGCTGCTGCCGGTCTGGGTGGACCTGGCACCGCTGCTGGAGGTGGACCTGCGGCCGGTGCTGCTGCAGGTCGGCGGCGCCAACCTGCAACCCGAGGTGGCGTACCGGGTGCTGGCGGCGGGTTGCCGGCTCACCCACTGGTTCGGGATGGCCGAGGGGGTGCTCAGCTACACCCGGCTCACCGACCCGCCGGACGTGGTGGCGCACACCCAGGGCCGGCCGCTGGCCGCCGCCGACGAGTACCGGGTGGTCGACGCCGACGGCGTGGACGTGCCACCCGGGGAGGTCGGCGAGCTGCTCGTGCGGGGCCCGTGCACGTTGCGCGGCTACTACCGGGCGCCGGCGTACAACGCCGAGGCGTTCACGCCCGACGGCTTCCTGCGCACCGGCGACCTGGTCCGGATCACCGAGGACGGGAACCTCGCCGTCCGCGGCCGGATCAAGGACGTGATCAACCGCGGTGGCGAGAAGATCGGCGCCACCGAACTGGAGGACCACGTCGGCGCCCACCCGGCGGTGCGCGCGTGCGCGGCGGTGGCCGTGCCGGACGCCACCCTCGGCGAGAAGATCTGCGTCTACCTGGTGCCGCGCGGCGAACCGGTCGGGCTGGACGAGCTGCGCGCCTTCCTCACCGGGCGCGGGCTGGCCGGCTACAAGCTGCCGGACCGGCTGGAGGTGGTAGACGAGCTGCCGCGCACCAGCGTCGGGAAGGTCGACAAGCGGCTGCTGCGCGAGCTCGGGGCCGGGGCCTGGGGATGACGCTGCGACGGCTGCGGGAGGCGCCGGGATCCCGGTGTTTCGTCTGTGCGCCCGGCAACCCGCGCGGGCTGGCGGTCCCGCTCTGGTACGACGACGCCGACGGCCACGTCGAGGCCACCGTGCGCTTCGACGAGCTGCACTGCGGCGCCCCGACGTACGTCCACTCCGGACTGGCGATGGCCGTGCTGGCCGAGGCGATGGCCTGGGCGGTGGTCACCACCACCGGCCGGATCGCGATCACGCTGGCCAGCTCCACCGACTTCCACCGGCCGCTGCGGGTCGACGTGCCGTACCTGGCCCGGGCCGAGATCGGCCAGGTCGCCGGGACGGACGTGCGCGCGTCGGCGGTGTTCCGGGCCGACGCCGAGGTGCTCGCCACCGCCACCGGCACCTTCCGGGTGATCTCGGAGAAGACCGCGGCGCGGCTGCGCGCGCGGGTCAGCCGTCCGGAGGGGACGTCGAGTAACCTACCGTGAGCCATTCGACACGGATGGCGATTGTCCGCACTGTCCTCGGAGGAGCCCGGTGACGACTGACGAATCGACCAGCACGGTTTCCGCCCCGCCCAACCCGCCGCTGCGGGCCCGCGGCGCCTGGCTCGTGCTCCTCATCGCCTGCGGCGCCTCCTTCACCGAACTGCTCGACGCCTCGATCGTCAACGTCGCGCTGTTCACCATCCGCAACGACCTCGGTCTCAGCGACCTCGGCCTGCAGTGGGTGGTCAACGCCTACCTGCTCGCGTTCGGCGGCCTGCTGCTGCTCGGCGGCCGGGCCGCCGACATGTTCGGCATCCGCCGGATGCTGGTCGTCGGGCTGGTGGTGTTCATCGTGGCGTCGCTGCTCGGCGGGCTCGCGCTCAACGGCGCCTGGCTGGTGGCGGCCCGCGCCGGGCAGGGCGTCGGCGCGGCGATCATCGCGCCCACCACGCTGGCCATCCTCACCACCTACTTCACCGACCCGAAGCAGCGGGCCGGCGCGATCGGCGCCTGGATCACCGCCGGGGTGGTCGGCGCCGCGCTCGGCTCGCTGATCGGCGGGCTGCTCACCGACCTGCTCGACTGGCGCTGGGTGCTCTGGATCAACGTGCCGGTCGGGCTGCTCCTGCTGGGCGGGGCGCTGGTCGGCCTGCGGGAGATCCGCCGGCCGGCCCAACGGCCCGGGTTCGACCTGGCCGGCGCGGCGGCGGTCACCGCCGGCCTGCTGCTCGTCGTGCTCGGGGCCGCGTCCACCAGCAGCTACGGCTGGGGCTCGCCGCGCACCCTGGTGCCGCTGCTGGGCGGCGTCGCCCTGCTGGTCGCCTTCGTCGCGATCGAGCGGCGGGTCCGTACGCCGATCGTGCCGCTGGACATCTTCCGGCTGCGCACCGTCTCCGCCGGCAACGCGGTGGCGTTCCTGGCCAACGCCGCCAGCCTGCCGATGTACTACCTGCTCGGTCTCTTCCTCCAGGACGTCTACGGGTTCAGCCCGTTGCAGGCCGGGCTCGCCTTCCTGCCGCTGTCGTTCAGCATCGTGATGGGCTCGTTCGCCGGCAGCATGCTGCTGCCCAAGGTCGGCCCCCGGCCGCCGATGCTGGCCGGCGCGGCGATCGCCGCGGCCGGGCAGGTCTGGCTGTCGCTCGCCCCCGACGACGGCAGCTACCCGGTCCACGTCCTGGTGCCGACGATCCTGATGGGCATCGGCATCGGCGCCATCTTCGTCCCGGCCACCAGCACGGCGACCGCGGGCGTCGCCGAGGAGCGCTCCGGCCTGGCCTCCGGCCTGGTCAACACCGCCAACCAGTTCGGCGGCGCGCTCGGCGTGGCGGTGCTGGCCACCTTCGCCGCCTCGTTCGCCACCGCTGCGGCGGGCTACACCAACGCCATGCTGCTCGCCGCCGGGGTCGTGCTGCTCGCCGGGGTGGCGGCGTTCTCCGCGCCCCGGGCCCTCCCCGAGGGCGCGGGCACGCCATGACGGTGACCGACGAGGCGCCCGCGTCGATCGGGCAGCGGCTGGTCTGGTTCCTCGAGCACTACCGCTCCGAGTCCTCGTCGGTGAGCTGCCCGGCCCTGTTCCGGATCCGGGGCGACCTGGACACCGGACGGGTCCGGGCGGCGGCGGAGCTGCTCACCGCCCGGCACGGGTCGCTGCGCACCACCCTCGTGCGGCGGGGCCGCGAGCTGGTGCAGCGGGTGCACGACCGGCTGCCCGCCCCGGTACGCACGGTGGCGCTGCCGGCCGGCGCGGAGGCCGAGCTGACCCGGCAACTGCGCGCCGAGCTGACCGCGCCGATCCCGGTCGACACCATGCCGGTCCGGTTCACCCTGTGGCGCCTCGGCGACCGCGACGCCGTCTGGTGCGTGAACATGCACCATTTGATCTCCGACGCGTGGTCCTGCGGAGTGGTGGTGGACGACGTGGTGCGGTTGCTCGGCGCGGCGCCCGGGACGGACCCGGCGCTGCGCCCGGTCGACTGGCAGTACCTCGACTTCTGCCGCTGGGAGCGGGCCGCGGCCGACGGCGGTGAGCTGCGCCGCCAGCAGGAGTGGTGGCAGGCGCGGCTGGCTGGGATCCGGCTGCCGGTGCTGCCCGGCCGCGCCGAGGTCGTCGACCTGGCCCGGCCGGAGCCGGCGCTGGCCGTCGCCGAACTGCCCGGCCCGGTCGGCGACGGGCTGCGCGAGCTGGCCCGGGCCGAGCGGACCACGCTCTTCTCGGTCTTCCTGGCCCTGTACTACCTGCTGCTGCACTCACGGACCGGGCAGTGCGACCTCACCGTCGCCTCGTTCTTCGCCAACCGCACCCGCCGGGAGTTGCAGCACACCGTCGGCTTCCTGGCCACCATGCTGGCCCTGCGCACCGCCGTCGCGCCCGCCGGGTCGTTCCGCGACCTGCTCGCCGAGACCCGCCGCACGGTGCTGGACGCGGTGGTGCACCAGGCGGTGCCGGCGCAGATGCTCTCGCTGCCGTCGCTGGTGCACTCGCCCGGCCGGCTCAACGACGTGGTGTTCCAGATGCTGCCCGACCGCAGTCCCGAGGCGTGGGAGGCGGCCACCCTCCCCTCCGGGCTGGAGGTGGGCACCTTCCGGCCGCCCCAGGCGCTGAGCCGGTTCGGGCTGAACCTCACCGTCATTCCACGCGGCGACCGGATCGAGGCCCGGCTCTCGTACGCCCGCAACCAGTTCGCGCCGGAGTGGGTCGAGCGCTTCCTGGCCGACTTCGCGGCCACCGCCCGGGCGGTGCTGGCCGACCCGGGCCGGTCGCTGCCGGCGCTGCTGGGCCAGCTCCGCCCCGCCACCGAACGGGCCGCGTCGTGACCGCCGGAACCGGCAGCGTCGCCACCGGCGGGCGAGGGCGCGGAGTGACCGCCGGAACCGGCCGGAGCGTGACCGCCGAGGGGGCCGGGTCGTGACCGGCGACGGGCCGCGCGAGCGGGTACGCGCGATCGCCACCGCGCTGCCGGAGGTGACGGCGGACGGCGAGGGCCCGCACGTCGGCTACCGGGTGCGGAAGAAGACCTTCCTGTGGTTCCTCGACGACCACCACGGCGACGGCCGGGTGGTGCTGCACGTCAAGGCGGCGCCGGGGGCGCAGCAGGCGCTGGTCGGCGCCGACCCGGTCCGGTTCCACGTGCCGAGCTACCTGGGCGCGCGGGGCTGGGTGGGGGTCGACCTGGAGGCGCCCGGGCTGGACTGGGACGAGGTGACCGAGCTGGTCCGCGAGGCGTACCGGCTAACCGCGCCGAAGCGCCTCGCGGCCGAGGTCGAGTGACGTCCTGGCCCGCGCCGGCGCGGACTCCGCGTCCGGTGGCGCAGCGGCGGAGCCGGCGGCGGACCCGGCCGGCAGCGGCGGGGCGACGAAGCCACCGGTGAGGCGTTCCACCAGGCGGGCGAAGCCGATGGTGGAGCGGTCGTCCCAGCGCGCCCCGATGATCTGCGCCCCGACCGGCAGACCGGCGGCGGTGTGCCCGACCGGCACCACGGTGGCCGGCAACCGGGCCAGGCTGGCCAGGTTGGTCCAGACCATGTGCACGAAGTACGGCACCGACCGGCCGTCGATCTCCAGCATCCGCTCCGGGGCGGGGCGGTCCAGGTCGTGCGGGAACGCCGGCAGCGGGGTCACCGGGGTGAGCACCACGTCGACCTGGTCGAACACCGCCGGCCAGGCCGCCTCGATCCGGGCCCGCCGCTCCTGGGTGGCGGCCCAGTCCCGGTAGGACTGGGTGAGCGCCTGGGCCAGCGGGTCGTCCGCGCCGACGGCGAGCAACTGCCCGTACTCGTCCGGGGTGAAGTGCGCCGACAGCACGCCGATGAGCAGCCGCACGTACACCTCGTGCATCTCGTAGAACGGCCGGGGCGGGCGCAGCCGCTCGACCAGCACGGCGCCGGCGTCGGCGAGCCGGTCGGCCAGCCGGCGCAGGATGCCCAGCAGCTCCCGGTCGGTGCGGGCCAGCGGGCTGTCCAGCCAGAGCCCCACCCGGCACCCGCGCAACTCGGGCAGCCGGTTGGCCGGCAACCGGCCGCCGGGCACACCGGCCAGGTCGGCGCCGACCAGCACGTCCAGGGCGAGCTCCAGGTCGTCGGCACCGCGGCCGAGCGGGCCGGCGGTGCCCAGCTCGGGGGTGGCCAGCGCGCCGGGCGGCGGCGGCAGGTGCCCCCGCCCGGGCACCGCGCCCCAGCTCGGCAGGTGGCCGAAGACCCCGCAGTAGTGCGCCGGTGCCCGGATCGAGCCGGCGATGTCGCTGCCCAGCTCGATCGGGCTCATCCCGGCGGCCACCGCCACCGCCGAGCCGCCGGACGAGCCGCCGGCGGTGCGGTCCGGCCGCCACGGGTTCACGGTCAGGCCGTACCGCTCGTTCCAGGTCTGGAAGTCGCCGGCGTAGCGCGGCACGTTGGTCTTGCCGTAGACGATCGCGCCGGCGGCTCGCAGCCGGGCCACCGCGTCGGCGTCCCGGGCGGGCACGTGCTCGGCCAGCTCCGCCGCGCCCGCCGTGGTGCGCAGCCCGGCCGTCTCGAAGACGTCCTTGACCGTCATCGGCAGCCCGTGCAGCGGGCCGAGCGGCCGGCCCCGGGCGCGGGCGTCGTCAGCGGCCCGGGCCTCGGCGCGGGCCCGGTCCAGGTCCGTCGCGACCACCGCGTTCAACCCGTCGTTGTACGCCGCCACCCGCGCCAGGCACGCCTCCAGCAGCTCGGCGCTGCCGACCTTCCCGGCGGCGAGCGCCGCGACCAGCCGGGCGCCGGTGGCGGTCGCCAGAGCGACCATCGGCTCAGGCGGCGGAGCAGACGAAGAGCATCACCGAGAAGGTGGTGATGTTGCTGGCCGGGTAGGTGGTGTCGAGCTTCAGCCCGGCCTTGGCGAACAGCTCGCGATACTGCTCCACGCTGAGCTCCTGCCCGCCGACGCTGGTGAGCATCCGCAGGTCGAGGGCGGTCATCACGGCCCGGTTGGACTTCGTCACCGGCGTCTGGAGCAGCATCACCTTGCCGGTGTCGCCGGCGGCCTCGGCGCAGCGGCGCAGGATCCGCACCGCGTTCTCCTCGGACTCCTGGTCGACGACCTCGGAGAGCAGGTACGCGTCGGCGCCCGGCGGCAGCGGGTCGAAGTAGCTGCCCGGGGTCACCGAGGTCCGGTCGGCCACCCCGGCCGCCTCGAAGTTGCGCCGGGCCCGCTCGATCATCTGCGGGAAGTCGACCAGCGTCGCCTGGAGGTGCTCGTACTTCTTCAGCAGCCGGATCAGCGGGGCGCCGCTGCCGCCGCCGACGTCCACGATCCGCTTCACCGTCGACCAGTCGTAGCCGCGCAGCAGGGACCGGGAGGAGAAGTTGACGATGGTGTCCAGCGCGGTCTCGAAGCTGTCCCCCATCGCCGGCGAGGAGACCAGATCCTCCCAGTACGGCTTGCCGTGCTGCGCCGGGTAGACCGGCTCCCCGGTGCGGACCGACTCCAGCAGGCCGGACAGGGACAGGTCGGCCTTACCGCTGAACGAGTCCAAATCGAGCAGCACCCGCATGCTCATCGGGTGGTCGCTGCGCAGCTGCTGACCCACCGGCCCGACGTCGTAGCCGCCGTCGGCCCGCTCGGTGAACACGTCGTAGCTCGCCAGGTGCACGAGCAGTCGGCGCAGCGCCTTCGGGTTCGCGCCGCAGCGCTGCGCCAGCGTCGGCACGTCGGTCGCACCGTCGGTGATGTGGTCGGCCAGGCGCAGCGTCGCGGCGACCCGCACCGCGTACGGGGTGACGAGGTTCGCCACGTTCTCCAGCCCGAACTGCGAGTTCTGCTGGCTGCGGATGCTCCCGATCGAACTGCTCTGGGCTGGCTGCCGGGTACTCACGACCGTCTCTGACACCGCGGACCTCACTCATCCATTGGCCGACGACACTTCTCCCTGAGCACCATGCTGGGATCGGCGCGGGGGCACAACTGCGAGCAGCGCGCAGTTGACCGTCCTCAGTGGAGGTCGAGCCGGTAGAGCCGGTGGAACCGGTGCGCGACGTCGAGCACGGTGACGCGGGCGAAGCCGGCAGCGGTGGCGTGCCGGCGGACCGTCTCGGGGCGTAGTACCGCGCCGGTGCCCACCGACCCCTCGTCCACCAGGCTCTGCGGCAGGCAGTGCAGCAGGCTGACGGTGTAGATGAAGCGTTCCGTCTCGTCGGCGGGCGCGGTGAACCGCTCGGCCGCCCGGGGTTCCATCAGCAGCACGGCGCCGGTCGGCTTCAGCATGGCCCGGCAGGCGGCGAGCACCTCCACCGGGCGCGCCATGTCGTGCAGCGCGTCGAGGACGCAGACCAGGTCGAACCCTGCCGCCCCGGCGGGGCCGGCGAGGTCGACGGCGTCGGCGGGGCCGGCGAGGTCGACGGCGTCGGCGGCGTCGGCGTGGTCGGCGGGGTTGGCGAGGTCGACGGCGGAGAACCGGACCCGCTCGGCGGCGGCCGCCGGTACCGCGGCCCGGGCGGTCGCCAGCGCGTCGGCGTCCCGGTCGAAGCCGTGCACCCGGGCCAGCGGGTAGGTGCGGGCCAGCACCAGCGTGGAGGTGCCGGTGCCGCAGCCCACGTCGGCGATCGCCGCGCCGGGGCGGCGCAGCGCCTGGTGGACGTCGGGCAGGGCGCTCCGCAGCCAGCCGGGCAGCAGGTCGGTGAAGACCGAGCGGTTCATCCCGGCCTGCGCCGCCCGCAGCGCCTCGCCGTACGCGTCCGGAGGCACCCCGGTGCCGGCCCGCATCGCCTCGGCCAGCCGGGGCAGCGCGGGCGCGATGCCGCCGACCGGCAGGACGCTGAGCGGGGCGACCGCCCACGGCCCGCCGGTGTCGGTGAGCGCCAGCCGGTGCCCCTCCGGCAGGGTGTACCGACGCCGGTCGGCGGGGACCGTGCCGTCGTCGACCGTCACGATCCCCGCCGCCGCCTGCTGCTCCAGCCACTCGGTCGCGTACCGGGGAGCGACGCCGGCCCGGTTGGCGAACTCGGCGGCGGTTGCCGGCCCCTTCGCCAGCGCCTCGTAGAGGCCCAGCCGGACGCCCAGGTAGACGGTCATCAGCTCGGCGGCCGCGAGGCTCGCCTGGAACAGCCGTCCGCCGAGGGCCTGCGCCTGGGCGTGCGCCCTGCCCCCCGGGGTCATGTCGCCACGGCCTCCCGGGTGACCTGGTCGCCGCGGATCTCCCGCCACCCCGGCTGCAGCTCGACGGTGTCGGTCAACCGCTGCCAGAACACCCAGGAGTGCCCGCCCGGGTCCTTGAGGCCGTAGGCGCGCACCCCGTACGGCTTGTCCTCCGGGGCCTGCGGGTCGGCGCCCGCCGCCCGGGTGTTGGCCCAGTGGGCGTCCACGTCGTCGACGTAGAGGATGTTCTCCTGGCCCAGCGGCCCGGCCACCCCCCGCTCGGCCCAGAACCCGGGGCACCCGCACACCTGGAAGACGGTGTCACCCGCCCGGATCTCGGCCTCCTGGACCACACCGTCGGGGTCGACCCAGCGCACCTGCTCCTCGAAGCCGAAGGTGCGCGCGAGCCAGTCCAACGCCGCGGCCGCGTCTTCGTAGTACAGGTAGGGGCTGACACCCACGTACCGCACCGGCTGTCGGTCCATGCCGTCCTCGATTCCGCTCGATGGAACAGTCACATTAGCGTGAGCAACCGGACACGGAGGTGAACATCGTGGGCGATCTCGCGTCCGACACCGAGGTGGAATCCGTCGCACCGGGCCGGTTCGCCGCGACGCTCTCCGCCGACTGGCAGCTCGTAGGGCCCAACGGCGGCTACCTGGCGGCGGTTGCGCTGCGAGCCGGTCAGCGGCTGGCCGACCGGTACCGGCCGGCGAGCATGTCCTGCCAGTTCCTGGCCCCCGCCCGGTTCGGCCGGGTGGAGCTCACCGGCACCGTGCTGCGGGTCACCGAACGGGCGACCGCGCTGCGGGTGGCCATGTTCCAAAGCGGCGACCAGCTGCTGGAGGCGCAGGTGTGGGCCACCCCGGAGCAGCCGGAGGGGCCCGTCGTGGCCTGGCACGAGATGCCGGCGGCGCCCGGCCCGGACCGGCTGCCCGACCTGAAGGCACGGCTGGCCGCCGCCGGCGCGTGGGTGCCGCGCTGGCACGACAGCGTCACCCTGCGGGTGGTGCCCGGCCCGACGCCCGAGCTCACCTGGGCCCGGTTCCGGCCGGTGCCCGCGTTCGACGAACCGTGGCTGGACGCCTGCCGGGCGCTGATCCTGGTGGACAGTCTCCAGTGGCCCGCGATCCGGGTGCTGATGCCGGACCGGGACCGCACCCTGGCGCTCACCACGCACCTGGCGGTGACCTTCCACCGCGACGCCGGGGACGCGGAGTGGCTGCTGGTCGACGCCCGGGGCGCCGCCGCGGCGCACGGCTTCGTCGGCGGTACGGCCGCCGTCTGGTCGGACGACGGCCAGCTGATCGCCGCCGGTCAGCAGCAGATGCTGCTGCATCAGCTCAGCCGCCCGGCGGCCTTCTCCCGGGGCAGCTGAGCGCCGAAGCCGGCGGGTCGGCCGGCGCCCGGCGGGGTCCAAGTGGCGAGGTTGCACAGTCGAACGCGTCCCGGCCTTCGGTCTACCTTGCAACCCGGATGCCCCGAGTGCGGAGGTGGAGGACGTGGACATCGCGAGCGCGCTGAAGGTGCTGAACAGTCCGGAGGGCCGCGCCGAGCCGTACGCGGCGTACGCGGCGATGCACGCCCACGGACCGGTGATCCCCTTCGGCCGACGGGTCCACATCATCGTCGGGTACGACCACGTCGACGCGATGATGCGCGACTCCCGGCTGCTGCTCGACGGCACCGTGTCGCTGGACCGGTACGTCCGCAACTGGCGCGAGCACCCGTCGATGCAGATGATGGCGAACTCGCTGCACTCGGTGAACCCGCCGGACCACACCCGGGTCCGCCGGGTCTTCGGGGCCGCGTTCACCGCCCGCCGGGTGGCTGCCATGCAGGAGAAGATCGAGCAGCGGGTGGACCGGCTCATCGACACCCTGCTGGAGAGCCGGGGCGGGTCGGTCGAGTTCATGGAGACCTTCGCCTACCCGCTGCCGCTGGGCATCTTCTGCGACCTGATGGGGGTGCCCGACGCCGACGGCGAGTGGCTCCGCCCGCACTGGGACGAGCTGGTGAAGGTGCAGAACATGCAGTTCGGCGAGGCGCTGTTCAGCGCCGACCACGCCACCGCCGAGCTGTCCCGCTACTTCGACCGGCTGGTAGCCGAACGGCGGGCCGAGCCGCGCGACGACTTCCTCACCGCCCTGCTGGAGGCGAACGACACCGCCGTCGAGGGGCTCGACCACGACGAGCTGATCGCCAACCTGGTGCTGCTGCTGATGGCCGGCTGGGAGACGGTGGCGAACATGCTCGGCAGCGGGCTGGTCATCCTGCTGGAGCACCCCGAGCAGGCCCGGCGGCTGCGCGAGGACCCGTCCCTGGGGCCCGGCTTCGTCGACGAGATCCTGCGGATGGAGTCGCCGATCCAGTGGACGCTGCGCTGGGCGGCCGAGGACATCACCGTCGCCGGGGTGAACGTGAAGGCCAACCAGCACGTGCAGATGATGCTCGGCGCGGCGAACCGGGACCCGAACCGCTTCCCCGACCCGGACCGGTTCGACCCGGACCGGCCGAACAACCATCCGCTGACCTTCGGCGCCGGCGCGCACATCTGCCTCGGCCAGGCGCTGGGCCGGCTGCAGGGCCGGATCGCCTTCCCCCAGCTGCTGCGCCGGCTGCCCGACCTGGCGGTGGCCGAGGAACCCACCCGGCTCGACCGGCCCGCCCAGCGGGGCTACTCGAAGCTCCCCGTCAGCGTCGGCTGACCGATGGCCGCCCGGCACCACCACGGCCCGGCCGTCACCGCCACCGAGGACTTCCTGTCGGTGGTCGGCACCCCCGAGTACGTCGCCGACCCGTACCCCTTCCTGCGGCGGCTGCGCGAGACCGCGCCGGCGCTGCACGCCGGCTCGGACATCTGGGTGGTGCCCCGGTACACCGACGTGCTGCGCGGCCTCAAGGACCCGGCGCTGAGCTGCGACTTCGCCCGGCTGGAGCACTACGACCGCTACTTCCGGGCGCGCGGCGTGGACAACCGGTTCCCGCTGCCGCTCAACGCGCTGGATCCGCCGGACCACCGGCGGATCCGCTCGGCCATCACCCCGGAGTTCCACCCGGCCGCCGTGGACGCGCTCCGCCCGGTGATCACCGAGACGGTGGACGAGGTCCTCGACGAGCTGGAGGCGCGGGGGCGGACCGACATCGACCTGGTGGACGACGTGGCGTACCCGATCCCGGTCGCCCTCATCGCCCGGCTGTTCGGCATCCCCCGCGCGGACCAGCCGCTGCTGCGCCGCTGGTCGCACGAGTTCGGCGTGGCCTCCGACCCGGACGCGGTGCTCACCGACGCCCAGCGGGAGCAGGCCGCGGAGGCGACCCGGGAGGCCGGCGCCTACTTCGCCCGGCTGGTGCGCCGCCGCGACGCCGTGCCCGGCGGCAACCTGCTCGGCCGGTGGCTGGCGGCCAGCCGCGACGACCGCACCATGTCCCTGCCCGAGCTGCTGGTGAACGGGGTGTTCCTGCTGATCGTCGGGCACCACAACACGGTCAGCCTGATCGCCAACGGGATGCTCGCGCTGCTGGAGCACCCGGACCAGCTCGACCTGCTGCGCCGCTCACCGGAGCTGATGCCCAACGCGGTCGAGGAACTGCTGCGCTACGACAGCCCGGTGCAGACCTCCACCCGGGTCACCACCGGCGTCTACCACGTCGACGGGGTGGACATCCCGGCCCACCGTCAGGTGATGCTGCTGCTCGGCTCGGCCAACCGCGACGAGCGGGTCTTCGCCGACCCGGACCGGCTCGACCTGCGCCGCCCGGAGGCCCCGCGCAACCTGGGGCTGGGCCGGGGCATGCACTCCTGCCTCGGCGGCACCCTGGCCCGGATCGAGGTCGGCGCCGCGCTGGCCGCGCTGGTCCGCCGGTATCCCGGGATGAGCCTCGCCGGGCCGGCGCGCCGCCGGGTGCCCTGCTTCACCCTGCGCGGCCTGACCAGCCTCCCGGTCCGCCTCGGCTGAGCCCCGCTCAGCTCACCCGCAGCGGCAGGCGGTGCAGGCCGCGGTTCCACAGCGACGCCGCGCGCACCGGCTCCCCGTCCAGCTCCACCGTGGCGTAGCGGGTCAGCAGCCGGCGCAGCACCAGCTCGCCGGCGAGCCGGGCGAGGTGCAGGCCCAGGCACAGGTGCATGCCGTGACCGAAGGCCAGGTGCGGGTTCGGCTGCCGGTCGGGCACCACCTCGTCGGCCCGGTCGAACGCCCGGGGGTCGCGGTTGGCGGCGGCCAGCGACACCTCCACGAAGCGGCGCGCCGGCAACCGGCCGGACGGCAGGTCGATCGGCGCCTCGGTCCAGCGGATGGTGGTCTGCACCGGGCTGTCGTAGCGCAGCAGCTCGTCGACCACGGTCGGCACCAGCTCCGGCGTACGGCGCAGCCGGTCGAGCAGCTCGGGTCGGGACAGCAGCGCCAGCACCCCGTTGCCGATGCTGTTGGTGGTGGTCTCGTTGCCGGCGAAGAGCAGCAGGGTGGCGTTGGCGGAGAGTTCCTCGGCGGTGATCCGGCCGGCCCGCCAGGCCGCCGCCATCCCGGCCAGCAGGCCGTCCGCCGCCGGCCGGCGCACCATCCGGGCGAAGTAGTCGGCGAAGAAGGCGTTGGCCTCGTCGCTGCGGGCCAGCGCCTCCGGCGGCGGGAAGACCGCTGACGCGTCGATCAGCGCGGCGATCCCCCGCTTCAGCTCGGCGGCGTCGGCGTGCGGCAGGCCGAGCACGTCGGAGACGAGCAGGATGGGCAGGTCGGCGGCGACCGCCTCGATCAGGTCGAAGCGGTCGCCGGCCCGGTCGAGCAGGCCGTCGACCAGCGCGTCGACCCGCTCCCGCTGCCCGGCCACCGGCCGGGGAGTGAACGGGGTGAGCATCAGCCGGCGGATCCGCCCGTGCCGCTCCCCCTCCAGGTTGAGCACGCTGGCCAGGAACGAGGTCAGGGTGGGGCCGGTGCCGGCCACCCGGCGCACCAGCCGGGGCGGCACCGACCGGCCGCAGCGGCGGTCGCGCAGCAGCGCCGTCACGTCCTCGTACCGGGTGACCAGGTAGGTGCCGCCGGGGGTCAGGTGCAGCGGATCGGCGTCGCGTAGCCGGGTCCAGGTCGGATAGGGGTCGTGCAGGAACGCCGGGTCGGACCGGTCGAAGGTCACCCGCTCCGCCACCCGCTCGCCACCGGGCATCTGCTCACCCCTCCCCGCCGGCCACCGCCGGTTGCTCCTGCCGGGCCCGCGGGCGGCGCCCGTTCCCACCGTCGTACGTCGCCGGCGCGGCCTGAGCCGGTGGCGCCGGACGCGGCTCCGGCCGCCGGACCCCGCGGATCCGCCGGCGGTCGTCGGCCTCCACCACGGCGAACCGGACAGTGGTGGCCGCCGCCCGGGCGCACCGGTAGACCTCGCTGAGCCGTTCGCTGCGCTGCTCGGCGTCGGCGCAGCGGTCCGCCCGCAGCTCGGCCAGGCCGAGCGCGGCCTCCACCGTGGTCAGCAGCGCGGCGTTGATCGCGATGTCGCCGTCCAGCCGGTCGCAGACCAGCGCGTACGCCTGCCGGAGCAGGTCACGCACCGCACCGGGGTCCGGTTCGGGACCGGTCATCGCGCCCCCACCAGGGCGGTGCTGAAGCTGCCGGCGGGGCGCGACTCGCGCCGGCCGTCCAGGTCGAGCACGAAGGGCACCGGCGAGGTGACCTCCACCCGGTCGGTGACCGCCACCTCGATCAGCCCGTGCGGCGTGGGCACCGCCCCGCGCGCCCAGGCCAGGTCGCCCAGCCGGGGCGCGATCCGGGCCCGCGCGAAACCGGGCAGGTCGGGGCTGACCCCCAGGGTGTACAGCGGCAGGTCCCGGCTGGGGGTGGCCGACCAGCCGTGGCAGTGCGAACCGCCCAGCCAGGTCTCCGGCCAGGTGCCGTCGCCCAGGTCGAACAGCCGCGCCCAGTCCCGGCACAGCGCCGCCACCTGCCCGGCGGCGCCGAGTTCGGCCACCGCGTCGTGCACCACGTACCGGAAGAACGGCTGCGCCTCGACCACCTCGCGCGCCACGTCCCAGTCCGGCGGGGGCGGCCCCATCGCGGCCCGCAGCGGCATGGTGCGGAACGACCAGGCCCGGCACACCCGGTCCGCGCGGCGCAGCAGGAAACGCAGCGCGGCCGGGCGCAGCGCCGCCGGTACCAGGCCGCCCACCACGGCCGCCGCGGTGGCGTGGTCGGAGACCTGCGGGGCCGTGACCCCGTCGCGCAGCCAGTCGCGGTAGGCGCCCCGCCGCTGGTCCCAGAAGACCGGGTACGCGGCCGCCAGCTCGGCGTGCCGGGCCGCCGCCCACCGGGCCCGGCCCTGGTCGCCCAGCCAGGCCGACATCTCGGCGACGTCGCGCAGCGCCCGCCCCCACAACCCGTTGAGCGTCGCGCTGGCGCCGGAGCCCTGGACGCTCGCCCAGTCCAGCAGGACCCAGCCGGTCACGTCGTGCAGCAGCCCGCCGCGGGCGAAGTCGGCGAACCAGCGCAGCACCCGTTCCGCCACCGGCAGCAGTTCCGCCACCAGGTCCCGGTCGCCGGTCCAGCGGTAGAGGTTGTGCACGGAACGGATCCAGTGCAGCGACCAGTCCGGGATGTAGGTGTCGCCGCGGTGCTCGTAGTCGCAGGCCACCGCCATCGGCAGCAGGCCGTCCGGGCGGGGGCTGGCGCACAGCCGGGGGTGCCAGCGGGCGAGCTCCCAGTCCGGGTTGGTGAGCAGGTCGACCGACTGGTGCACCACCGAGTCGCCGACCCAGGCCCGCTGCTCCCGGGTCGGGCAGTCCAGGTAGGCGTCCTGGGCGCTCAGGTCGACGGTCCGCAGCCCGGTGCGGTGGATCCGGTCGAGCAGCTCGTCGGAGCAGGTGAAGTAGGCGCCCGGCGGGCGGGGGCGCAGCCGTTCGCGCACCACCGGCGCGTCGAGGCGTACCCGGCCGGCGCCGGTGAGCACCAGCATTGCGTACCGGCCGCCGGCCGGGTCGGCGGACTCGAACCGGTCGGCGTGGCCCCGGGCGACGTAGCGCACCCCGTGCGGGTGGTGCTGCGCCGGGATCCGCCCGTCGGCGTCCAGCTCCTCGCACATCCGGGCGTCCACCCGGGTGCCGGCCGGGGCGTGCAGGCGCAGATCCAGGGTGCCGGCCACCACCCGCCCCCAGTCGACGGTCAGCACGGCGACCGCGTCGGCGGTCAGCTCCAGCTCGACCGGGAACGTCAGCTCGGCGCGTACCGGGCCGGCCTGCGCGTCGGCGGGGTGGTACGCGCGGTGCCGCCGATGTGCAGTGCGGTGATCACCCGGGCCGGGCGCCACCCGGCCTCGTCGGCGTCGACGGCCAGCCAGTCCGGGTCGAGTCGCCGGCCGTCGAGCACCTCGGGCACCGAGCCGCCGACGCCCTCCGGCCGTTGCGGGGTCCAGGCGTCGGCGATCCGGTAGCGCCAGGCGCGGTCGGTGGCCAGCGGCCCGTCGGGCAGCGCCAGTTCGGCCAGCAGCCCGCCGGCGCCGTGGCTGAACGTCGGCCCGGCCGGCATCCACCGGGCGTTCGGCTCGCCGTAGAAGCGGACCAGGCAGCAGAGCACGTTACGGCCGGCGACCAGGGCCGGGCCGGCGTCGACGGTGTCGTACGGCAGCCGGGCCGGGTGCGACCGGGCCGGTCCCCGGGCCAGCTCCCGCCCGTTGACCCAGAGCACGTACCGGGAGTCCGCGGTGATCCGCAGCGGGGCGGTCACCGGCGGCGCCGGCAGGTCGAACACCCGCCGGAAGAGCACCCGGCGGTCGTGCGCGCCGGCCGCGATCCGGGTGTCGGTGGAGAACTCGCCGAGCTTGTCGATGCCGCTGTCGTGGCACCAGATCCACTGGGCGGCCCAGGCGCGGCTCATCGGGTCACCGGCGGGCGGTGGCGGTGGCGCATCAGGCGCCGTGGCCGTGCGCCCGGACGATGTCGGCGCACTCGTTGATGGTCGGGCTCTCGAACAGCAGGAAGAGGTCGATCACCTCCCCGTACCGGTCGTTGATCCGGTTGCAGATGTCCATCAGCTGGATCGAGTCCAGCCCGAGGTCGAAGAAGCTCAGCTCCGGCGAGACCGGGCTGCCGGCGATCTCGTCGACGATGGACTGCACCACCGCGGCCGGGTCCTCGACCTCGCTCACCTTGGCATCCGACTGGCTCATCGGCCACCGCCCTTCACATCATCCAGGGGTCCGGCACGGGCACCCCGAGCAGCGCCCGCCCGACCCGCGTCTCGTGGTACTCGGAGAAGTAGCCGTGGTGGCTGCCGGCGTTGATGTCCCGCCAGCACCGTTGCAGCGGCGAGCTGCCGTAGAGGGCGCCCCCGCCGGCGAGCCGGAACACGGTGTCGACCACCTCGACGCCGGCCCGGATCGCCCGGCCGGTGGCCAGCCGCACCGCCACCCGGTCGTCCATGCTCATCTCGTCGCCGCGCAGCGTGCGCTCCCAGGCGGTGCCCATCACGTCGGTGACGAAGGCCTTCGCCGAGCGCAGGTCCGCCTCGCACCGGGCGACGGCGAGCTGCACCGACTGTTCCTGGGCCAGCGGCTTGCTGCCGCGGGACTTCTTCGGCGCGAGCGCGACGAACTCGTCCAGCGCCCGGCGGGCGATGCCCAGCGGGAACCCGGCGAACTGCACCCCCATCAGGGCGAAGAACGACCACCGGTACAGCGGCCCGTCGTGCCGGGGCGGCTCGAAGATCGGGTTGGCGGTGAACTCCGGCGTGACCCGCACCCGCTCCATCACGGTGTCGTTGCTGCCGGTGCCCTTGAGCCCGGCGACGTCCCAGGTGTCGAGGATCCCGCACTGCTCGCGGGGGGCGAACACCAGCCGCCAGTCCGGCCGGCCGGGCGGTACGACGGCCGGCTTGTCGCCGTCGAGCACCATCACCCCGTTGCAGAACCAGGACGCGTTGCGGCAGCCGGTGTTGAACGGCCAGCGGCCGGTCACCAGCAGGCTGCCGTCATCCTGCGGGACAGCGCTGCCCCGGGGAGTGAAGACGGTGGCCACCGCGCGCGGTTCACCGGCCAGCACGGTGCGGGCCGCGTCCTCGGCGAGCCAGGCGACGTAGCAGGTGGCGTTCAGGGTGAGGATGGTGAATCCCGCCGACCCGTCGGCGGCGGAGATCGTGCTGATCACCTCGACCACGGTGAGCGGGTCCAGCTCCAGCCCGCCGAGCGCGCGCGGCAGCATCAGGTCGATCAGGCCGGCGTCCTGCGCCTTGGTGAACAGGTCCGCCGGCAGCTGGCCCAGCCGTTCGCCCTCGGCGGCCCGCTCGGCGAACTCCGGGGCCAGCAGCTCGGCGGCCTTGACGACGTCCGCGCCGCTGCGGGCGGTGTCCCGCGCCGCTTCACCGGTCACGCTCATCGGACCTCCAATGTGTACGCAGATGGCACGCGACTCGTCGCCCACCGTCACGGCGCAGCCAGTCTCCCAACGGCCCGCGGAGGCCGACAAGGAGCGCGGATTGCACACCGGGGCGACCCGGCACGGGCGCCCACCGGGCCGCGACGGCGACCGTGCGAGCCGTCCACCGGGGCGCGCCGCCGGGCGACGCGGAGCGGGCCACCGGGGCACGACCCCGCGCGATCCCGAGCGACGCGAGCGGCCACCGGGGCGCGACGCCGACCGGCGCGAGCGGCCTGCCGGGCGCCGACACCCAGCGACGCGAGCGGGCTACCGGGGCGCGACGCCGACCGGGGCGAGCGCCTCGACCAGTTCGGCGAGCAGGTCGAACGCGGCCGGGTCGAGTGGGTCGGCCAGCGCCACGATGGCCAGCTCGAAGCCCTCGTCGGCGAGGGTGGCGAACCGCTCCAGCGCGGCCGGGACGGTCTGCGAGTCGCCGGCGCCGGTGCGGGTCAGGTGCAACGGGCCGAACGAGGTCCGGCGCAGGGTGGCGAAGTCCCGTCCGATCTCCTCGCAGCGGCGGCGCAGCAGGTCGAGTTTGAGCCGCAGCATCGGCAGGCCGCCGGCCTCGAACAGGTTGCAGGCGTCGGCGTACCGGGCGACCAGCGGGAAGACCCGGCGCTCGTGGGCGCCGCCGACCAGGATCGGGGGGCGGCGCAGCGGCGGGGGCGAGAAGACCGGTTCCGCCAGCCGCAGGTGTTCACCGGCGTACGGGCTGCGGTCGCCGGCGAAGGCCCGGTGCGCGACCTGGAGCAGCTCCTCCAGCCGGGCGAACCGTTCCGGCCAGCTGTACGTGGGGATGCCCAGGGCGAGCTGCTCCCGTTCGTTCCAGGCCGGCCCGACGCCGAGCCAGGCCCGCCCGCCGGAGAGCACGTCCAGGGTGGTGACGATCTTCAGCAGCGGCCCCGGGTGGCGGTGGTGCCCGCCGGTGGTCAGGGTGCCCAGCTCGACCCGCCGGGTGACGGCGGCGAGGTGGGCCAGCACCGTCCACGACTCCAGGATCGGGTCGGTGACCTCGCCGAAGAGCGGGATCTGCAGGAAGTGGTCGTTGATCCAGATGCTGGCCACCCCGGCCTGCTCCGCCTCGACGGCGATCCGGCGCAGGGTGGGGCCCTGCGCGGCCGGGCCGCCGGGCCAGTCGAACCGGTCGAGCAGCAGTCCGATCCGCACCGGCTCACCCCGCGATCCGTTGCAGCACCGAGGCGGTGCCCTGGCTGCCGCCGCAGCACATGGTGACCAGCGCCAGCTCCCCGTCGATGCGTTCCAGCTCATGCAGGGCGGTGGTGAGCAGCCGGGCGCCGGTGGCGCCCATCGGGTGCCCGAGCGCGATCGCTCCCCCGTTGACGTTCACCCGGCCCAGGTCGGCGCCGTGGTGCCGGGCCCAGGAGAGCACCACCGCGGCGAACGCCTCGTTGACCTCCACCACGTCCAGGTCGGCGAGCTTCAGCCCGGCCCGGTCGAGGATCCGCCGGGTGGCCACGGTCGGCCCGTCCAGCAGGAAATACGGGTCGGCGCCGGTCACCACCTGGTGCAGCAGCCGGGCGCGGGGCCGCAGCCCCAACTCGTCGGCGCGACGGCGGGACATCCACAGCACCGCGGCGGCGCCGTCGGAGACCTGCGAGGTGCTGCCGGCGGTGTGCAGCCCGCCGCGCATCACCGGGCGCAGCCCGGCCAGCGTCTCGACGGTGGTGGGGCGCAGCCCCTCGTCGCGGGCAAGGCCGCCCAGCGGCAGCACCTCGGCGGCGTACCGCCCGTGCGCCCAGGCCCGGGCGGCCCGCTGCTGGGACAGCGCGCCGTAGCCGTCGAGGTCGGCGCGGGTCAGCCCCTCGCGCCGGGCGATCCGCTCGGCCCCGCCGAACTGCACGCCCGGTGGGTCGTCCCACGGGTAGTCGGGCAGCTTGTGCTCGTCCACGCCGCCGGGCGCGTTGGCGCCGGCCGGCACCCGGCTCATCGACTCGACGCCGCAGGCGATGCCCACCTCGATCGCCCCGGTCGCGATCAGCGCGGCGACCAGGTGGTTGGCCTGCTGCGCGGAGCCGCAGCTGACGTCGACGGTGGTGCAGCCGACGCCCGGGTCCAGCCCGGTGGCGAGCCAGGCGTTGCGGGTCACCCCGAGCCCCTGCTCACCGACCTGGCTGACGCAGCCGCCGATCACCTGCTCCACCGCCGCCGGGTCGACGCCGGTGCGCTCGATCAGCCCGAGCAGCACGTGCCGCAGCAGCGCCACCGGCTTGACGGTGGACAGCGCGCCGTCGCGCCGCCCGATCGGGGTGCGGACGGCGTCCACGATCACCGCGTCGGTCAGCCCGGTCACCGCGGCACCACCCGGACCGGCTGGTGGGTGAAGCCGCGCAGCACCAGGCTGCCGGTACGCCGGCCGGGGCCGGCCGCCTCGATCGCCCGGGTCGCGGCGAGCAGTTCGGTGAAGACCGCTGTCAGCTCCAGTCGGGCCAGCCGGGCGCCGAGGCAGTAGTGCACCCCGCCGCCGAAGCTCAGGTGGTCGTTGGGGTGGCGGTCGAGGCGGAAGGTGTCCGGGTCGGTGAAGACCGTCTCGTCGCGGTTGGCCGAGCCGAAGAGGACCAGCACCCGGGCACCGGCCGGGATGCGCTGCCCGCGCAGCGTCACCTCGCGGGTGGTGCCGCGCCACAGCGCCTGCACCGAGGTGTCGTACCGGATGCCCTCCTCGACCGCGGCCGGCACCAGCTCGGGGTGCCGACGCAGCCGGTCGGCGAGCTCGGGCTGGCCGATCAGCGTGTGCAGCAGGTTGGTGGCCAGGCTGGTGGTCGTCTCGATCCCGGCGACCAGCAGAAACGCGCAGAAGGCCAGCACCTCCTGGTCGGTGATGCCGGCCCGGCGCCCGGCGGCGATGGCGTCGAAGAGGTCGGGCGGTTCGTGCGGCGTGCCGTGCCGCAGCCGCCGCCCGAAGAACCGGAACATGTCCATGCCGCGACCGATGCCGTCGGCGCCGGAACCGGCCTGGCTCAGGTCGGCGGTGATGACCGCCGACCACTGCCGGAACTCGTGCTGCATCTCCGCCGGGACGCCGAGCATCTCCGCCAGTACCAGCGCCGGCACCGGCTCGGCCACCTCGGCGAAGAAGTCGACCGGCCCGTCGTACGCCAGCAGCCGGCGCACCCGGTCGCGGGCGATCCGGGTGACCCGCGGCGCCAGGGCGGCGACCGCGGACGGGCTGAAGGCGCGCGCCACCGCCCGCCGGAACACCTGGTGCTCGGGCGGGTCGGTGGCGATCAGCACCCGCACGTCGGGCGCGCCGATCCGGTAGCGCACCCCGGCGTCCGGGATCACCTTGCGCCCACCGAAGTCGGGGCTCATGCCCACCTTCGAGGAGAACGTGGCCGGGTCGCGCAGCACCGCCGCCACGTCGGCGTGCCGGCTCACCGCCCAGACGTCCGCCGCCGGCAGGTGCAGCACCGGGGCCTTTCGGCGCAGCCGGGCGTAGCTGGGGTACGGGTCGTCGGCGACGGCCGGGTCCGTCGGGTCGAACAGCGCCGCCGCGCGGACCGCGGTGCCGCTCATCCGCAGCCGCCCGCGGTGTCGGTGTCGACGAGCACCCGCTCCGGCGCGCCGGTGGGCACCGGCACGGTGGCCGGGCCGAGCAGTTCGGTGAGGAAGTCGTCGAGCCGGTCCAGCCCCCAGAACCGGTGCGGCCCGACCCGGAAGTACGGGATCCCGAAGATGTCGTCGTGGTACGCGGTGACCAGACAGTCCACCCCGGCCGCGCGGATCTCGGCGGACTCGGCGGCGGCCACGATCTCCTCGCCGTCCAGCCCCGCCCGCTCGGCCGCGGCGCGCAGCACCGGCGGCTCGCAGACGTTCTCGCCGCGCTCCCACCGGGCGGCGGTGACCGCGTCGTAGAACTGCTCGCCGCGGCCGAGCCGCCGGGCCAGCAGGTAGCCCAGGTGCGGCAGTTCCCACCACGGGTCGACGTCGACCGGCCAGACCATCCGCAGGCCGAGCTTGGCCGCCTGCCGCCGGGTGTCGTGCAGGATGTAGAGGTGCTTGGCCTTGCTCATCGGGGTGTAGTGGAACTCCGCCCCGGCGGCCGCCAGGTCGGCGCTGGTGCGCTCGTCCGGGTCCCAGTACGGGATGAAGTCCAGCCGCTGGTGGGCGTCGGGCAGCCGGCGGCGCAGCCGGTGGATCGCCATCCAGCTGAACGGGCTGCGGAAGGAGAAGTGCACCCGGGGTCCGCGCTTCACGACGCGCCCCCGGTGAGGGCCTTGACCGTCTCCGCGTCGAGCTCGGCCAGGGTGCCGGCGTCCGGCCCGGCGCTCACCGCGTAGCCGTGCAGGATGCGGGCGGTCGCGACGTGCCGCGGCCGGTCCCGCCCGGGCCCGGTGGCGAAGGCGTCCATCCGGCCGTCGAAGGCGCGGTCCTTGACGATCTCGGTGACGGTGAAGGTGGTCTCGATCTCGTCGTCCATGTGCGCGTCGGCGAGCAGCCGCACCCGGGCCCGGGACACCACCGGGATCCAGCTGCGCTCGGCGAGCAGCCGGGGCACCGACAGGCCCCGGTCGGCGAGGAACCGGTCGACCACCTCCTCCAGCGCGGCGACGTGGCTGCCGTGCTGCACCCGGTCGGAGTAGTGGCAGTGGAAGTAGCGGGCCCGCCACCCGAAGCGGTACGCCTCCGCCGCCGGCGGCGGCGGGTCGGCCGGGGCCACCGCGGCCACGCCGGGCACCACCAGCGGGGCCAGCGCCGGCGGCGGGTCCGCGGTAGGGGCGCCGCGCTCGGTGACCAGCGCCACCGTCACGGTGCCCCGCAGCACGGTGACCGGCTGCCCGTCGCGGCGCAGGTGCAGCCGCACGCCGAACCGTCCGGGCCCGCGCGGCTCGACCCGCGCCTCCACCTCGTCGTCGACCTCGAGGACGGCGGGCAGCTGCACCGAGCTGTCCACGATCTCCAGTCCGAGGCCGTACCGGTGGTAGAGGGAGCGCGGGCCGAGGTCCCGCTCGCGGAACCAGGCCAGGGTGGCCTCCTCGGCCAGGTACATGAAGTTCTTGAAGCCGATCCAGGTGCGGATGTTGGCGCCCGCGTACCGGGGACGGAGCCGGCAGACGGTGCCGCGCTCCGGTTCGGGACTGGACATGGATCCCCTCCTCAATCGGTCGGTCGGAGGCCGGCACCGGCGGCCGCCAGCTCCTCGATCAGCCGGGCCACCTCGGGTGCGTGGTTGACGTGGCAGAAGTGGTCGAAGTCGTCGCCGGCGGCCACCGTGGCCCGGGGCAGGCGGCGGGCCAGCGCCTCCATGTGCGGGCGGAACATGCCCGGGTCCGCCTCGCCGATGAGGATGGCCGCCGGGATGTCCACGTGCGACAGCGGCAGGTGGCCGCTGGCCACGTACTGCTCGAAGACGGCGAGGAAGCCGACCGGGCCGATCCGCTCGCAGGTGCGGGCGATCATCACCTCGAAGACGTCCGGCGGGGCGGTACGCCGCAGCCGCAGCCGCATCCCGTCGCTGATCTGCCGCTGGAAGGTCTCCCGGGACAGGTCGAAGGTCTCCCAGGTGACCCGGTGCTCGGCCGGGCGGAAGAACGGCGCCGCGAGCACCGCCGCGGTGGCCCGCGGCTCGCCGGCCGCCAGCCGGGCGAGCACCGCGTTCGCACCGAAGGAGTGGCCGACCAGCAGGAACGGCCGGTCGCCGAGCGCCTCCAGCCCGGCGCCGACCCAGTCCCCCGGGCCGCCGGACCAGCGCCAGCGGTAGTCGTTGCCGGCCCGCCAGGGCAGATCCAGGGCGACCGTGCGCCACTGCGGCCCGAGACAGCGCGACAGCCGGGTCCAGGTACGCCAGGTGTCCTCGATGCCGTGCACGAACACCGCGCACGGGCCGGTGTCGGTGCCCGGCGAGAGCAGGTGGGCCTGCGGCGACGTCATCCGGTCCCCCTCGACAGCCGGGTGGTGCGGTACCCGTCGTCCGGGTCGCCGCAGACGATCCGGGCGCTGCCGCCCCGCTCGGCGAGCACGGCGGCGGCCACCGCCACCTGGAGGACGCCGAGCGCGCCGTAGCCGGCGCCGACCGCGCCGGTCAGGTCGACCGCGTCGGCGGCCAGCCCGGCCGGGGCGAGCAGCAGGTCCGCTCCCCCGGGCGGCGGCCCGGTCAGCTCCTCGACCGGGCCGAGCCGCAGGTCACCGTCGCGTTCCAGCAGCACGCAGGCGGCCAGCGGGCGCAGCGGCACGGCAGCGTCGAGCAGCCCGGCGGCGACCGGGTCCGCCGGTTCCGCGCCGACCACCACCACCCGCCGGGCCCGGCCGGCGGACAGCAGCAGCACGCCGAGCCCGACCGCGTCCAGACCGGCCGGGTGGCCCGAGCAGACGGTCAGGTTGGGGCCGCCCCAGCCGAACCAGATCGCCACGGTGCTGCTGACCACGTTGCTCGACGCGTTCGGCGCGTCCAGCGGGCTCACCGCCCGTACCCCGTCCGCAGCGACCGCGCTGGCCACCGCCGCGACGGTGGCGCAGTTGCCGAGGTTGGTGGCGACCACCACGGCGGTGTCCGGATCCGGTGGCGTGTCCGGGACGCGCCGGCCGGCCCGCGCCGGCCGGCCCAGCGCCCGGTGCACGGCGCAGAGCGCCAGCCGGGTCGCCGGTTCCTTGGCCAGCAGCCCCTTGCGGCCGAGCAGCGTCGCGGCGTCCTCGGGCGGGCACGCCGGACCCGGCTCCCAGCCGGCGAGCCGGGCGCCGGGCGGCAGGGCGGGCAGGTGCGCGCTCCACCCGGTGACCGCGACGCCGTACCCGGTCACGCCGCCGCCACCAGGGTGACCGCGTTGACCCCGCCGAAGCCGAACGAGTTGACCTGGGCCACCCGCGCGGCGCAGCGCACCGGCGCGCCGGTGACCAGGCGCAGCGCCGTCGCCTCCGGCAACGGGCGGCGCAGCCCCACCACCGGCGGCACCCGCCCGTCGCGCAGGCAGCGGATCGCCACGTCCAGGCTCATCAGCGCCGAAGCGCCGGAGGTGTGGCCGAGCGCCCCCTTGATGCCGGTCACGTACGGGTCGCCGCCGGCCTCGACCAGCACCCGGTGGATCGCCTCGGCCTCGGTGACGTCGTTGAGCAGCGTGCCGGTGCCGTGGCTGACCACCACGTCCACCTCGGCCGGGGACCGGCCGGCGCGGGCCAGCGCGTCGGTCATCGCCCGGCTGATGCCGGCCAGCGACGGGGCGGTCTCGTGGTGGGCGTCGCAGGAGAGCCCGACGCCGAGCAGCCGGGCCGCCACCGGTCCGCGCCACGCCCCGGAGACCACCACCACCGCGGCGGCGCCCTCGCCGAGCAGCACCCCGGTGCGGTCGGCGTCGAAGGGCCGTACCTGTGCGGTCGGCTCCTCGGTGACCCGTCCGATCATGGCCAGCATGGACGCGGTCATCGCGTCGGTGCCGGCGGCCACCACCACGTCGGCCGCCCCGCTGTCGACCAGGTCGCCGGCGAGGGCGAGGGTGTGCCCGGAGGCGCTGCACGCGTTGGCGACGGTGAGCACCGGGCCGAGCCGCGGGGCGGCGGCCCGCAGCGCGCCGGTGAAGTGCAGCCGGGCCGCCCGTACCGGCCGGCCGGACACCGCCTGCCGCTCCACCGAGCGCAGCTCGCGCAGGCCGGTGCCGACCAGCACCGGCACCCGGGCGGCGGCCGGGTCGAGCCCGGCCGCGGCGAGCGCCGCGGTGACGCACCCGGCGAGCCAGTCGCTGGCGGGCAGCTCCGGTTCGTCCGCACCGGCCGGGGCGGGCAGGTGGTGGGCGTGGGTGACGTTGACAGCGGTCGGGTCGACGTGGCGCAGCGGGCCGACGCCGCTCTCGCCGGCCAGCAGCCGGTCGAAGGTGGCGGCGCCGTCGCCGAAGCAGCTGCGTACCGCGCTAGCCGCGATCAGTGCCACGGCCCCACCCCCGGACGACGGCGGCCCCCAC
>NZ_QGSW01000026.1:0-31920 GCF_003176715.1 Micromonospora sp. S4605 | reverse complement strand
CCCAAAAGCAGTGGGGCGAACCTGAGCCTGTACGCCATCCTCCGCGAACTGCAATACCTACTCGCGACCTGGCTCGGGTTCTGCCCCCTCTGCCGCCAACTCGTCCCAACCTAACAAAGCACTACTAACGCGTCTTCCGCTTAGTTCCTGAACCCGCATGCCACTCCCGAAGCTCGGTCGCCTGCTCAGTGGCCCCGCATCGGCTCGGCATCCACCGCATCCGATGAGTCATCGGGCCTCCCGTCGAGTCGCCAGGACGGTGCCGCGGGTGCCTGGCTGGCCGGGGGACCAGCCCAGACACCCACGGCGGGGCATCCGGCCGCCAAGCTCAGTAGCCCCACCCGCAACTTAAAGTACAATGTATTCACGGTCAACGCCTCGGGCACATTGTGTTGTATGTACGGCGTGTCGTGTGGTCTGCTTGTGCCAGCCGCCAAGCTGGGAGCACCACCGATGTCTGAAGCCGCATATCTTCAGGTCGCCCGCGACATCCGCGAGCAGATCGCGTCCGGCCAGTTGAAGCCGGGCGACAAGTTGCCGTCATTCGCAGCCCTGTGCGAGCACTACAAGGTGAGTGGCACGGTGATCCGGACCGCCATGGTTCTACTGAAGGCCGAGCAGTTGATCGACGGTCGACAGGGCAAGGGCGTCTACGTCATGGACCCGCTACCGAAGCGGTAGCGACGCCAAGGCAGGGCAGCGGCAGTCTCGTTCTCGTCAACCGCCACGGCGGCAACTAAGCCCTGTCAAACGAGTCGACCTGTACGCCGGATCAGTCTCCCGAGAGGTCTTGCTGGCCGGGCCGCCCTGCCTGCATTTGCTCCCTCAGGGAGCTGGCAAGCGACTACAACGACAACCCGGTCAGCACCATGACCCGCGGCTCGGTGTAGTCCTCCATCGCGCTGCGCAGCCCCTCGCGCCCGACGCCGCTGCCCTTCACCCCGCCGTACGGCATCTGGTCGGCCCGGTACGACGGCACGTCGCCGACGATCACCCCGCCCACCTCCAACGTCCGGCCGGCGCGGAAGGCCGTCTGGAGGTTGTGCGTGAAGACGCCGGCCTGCAGGCCGTACGCCGAGTCGTTGACCGCGGCGAACGCGGCCTCGTCGTTCTCGACCCGGGCGACCACCAGCACCGGCCCGAACACCTCCTCGGCACTCACCTTGGCGTCCGCCGGCACCCCGGACAGCACGGTCGGCGGGTAGGTCGCCCCTTTCCGCCGGCCGCCGACCTCGATGGTGGCGCCCGCCGCGACCGCCTCGTCCACCCACGCCTCGACCCGGCGCGCGGCGTCCTCGGACACCAGCGGCCCGACGTCGGTCAGCTCGTCGGACGGGTCGCCGGTGCGCAGCTCCTGCACCGAGGCGACCAGCCGGGGCAGGAAGCCGTCGTAGAGCCATTCGTGCACGTAGACCCGCTGCACAGCGATGCAGGACTGCCCGGCCTGGTAGTTGGCGAAGGTGGCGATCCGGTGCGCGGCGAAGGTGAGGTCCTCGGCGGAGTCCCAGTCCTCGCAGATCACCGCGGCGGCGTTGCCGCCCAGCTCCAGGGTGACGTGCTTGTCGGGCACCGCCCGGCGGATCGCCGCGCCGACCGGCCCGGAGCCGGTGAACGAGACGACCGGCAGCCGCGGGTCGGCGACCAGTTCGGCGGCCCGCTCGTTGGGCAGCGGCAGCACCGAGAACATCCCGGCCGGCAGCTCGGTCTCGGCGAGCAGTTCGCCGAGCAGCAGCGCCGACAGCGGGGTGGCCGGCGCCGGCTTCACGATGATCGGGGCGCCCACCGCGATGGCCGGCGCGACCTTGTGCGCGACCAGGTTGAGCGGGAAGTTGAACGGAGCGATGCCCAGCACCGGCCCCTTCGGCACCCGCCGCACCAGGGCGATCCGCCCGGTGGCGGCGGGGTCGGTGTCGAGTCGTTGCAACTCGCCGGAGAAGCGGCGCGCCTCCTCGGCCGCCCAGCGGAACGTGGAGACCGCGCGACCCACCTCGGCCCGGGCCCACTTCAGCGGCTTGCCGTTCTCGGCGGTGATCAGCCGCGCGACCTCGTCGGCCCGCTCGGCGAGCCGCCGGGAGACGTGGTCCAGGGCCGCCGCGCGCACGTGTGCGGGCAGGGCCGCGGCCGCCGCCGCCACCTCGGCCGCCGCGGCGACGGCGGCCTCGACCTGGTCGGGCGTGGCCTGGGTGGTACGACCGACAGCCCGCCCGTCGTACGGGTGGTGCACGGTCAGCTCGCCCTCGCCGTGGACGGGGCGACCGGCGACATAGAAGGCAACGGGCTCCACGCTGAGCAGCCTAGACCACCAACCAGCCGACGGATACAGTCGCGTTAGCCCTTGTCTGCCGCGAATTCAGTAGCGAAGATGGCACACAGACTGCGATTACCGCCGCAGACCCGTACCCCCGGCCCCCCTTCGGAGAGATCGAGTCATGAGTGACCAGCAGAAGCTGCGCAACTTCGTCAACGGCGAGTACGTCGAGCCGGTGGACGGCGGCTACGCCGACCTGATCGACCCCTGCACCGGTGAGGTCTTCGCGCAGGCCCCGGTCTCCGGAGCCGCCGACGTGGACGCGGCGATGAAGGCCGCCGCCGACGCGTTCGAGAGCTGGCGGGACGCCACCCCGGCCGAGCGGCAGAAGGCGCTGCTCAAGCTCGCCGACGCGGTCGAGGCCCGGGCGGTCGAACTGGTCGACGCGGAGGTCCGCAACACCGGCAAGCCGCGTCAGCTCACCGCCGACGAGGAGCTGCCGCCGGCGGTCGACGAGTTCCGGTTCTTCGCCGGCGCGGCCCGGCTGCTGGAGGGGCGCTCGGCCGGCGAGTACCTGGCCGGGCACACCTCGTACGTGCGGCGCGAGCCGATCGGCGTCTGCGCCCAGGTGACGCCCTGGAACTACCCGCTGATGATGGCGGTCTGGAAGATCGCCCCGGCGCTGGCCGCCGGCAACACGGTGGTGCTCAAGCCGTCCGACACCACCCCGGTGTCCACGCTGCTGCTGGCCGAGATCGCCGCCGAGTTCTTCCCGCCGGGCGTGTTCAACGTGGTCTGCGGCGACCGGGACACCGGTCGTACCCTCGTCTCCCACCCGATCCCGCAGCTGGTGTCGATCACCGGTTCGACCCGGGCCGGCATGGAGGTGGCCGCCGCGGCCGCGCCGGACCTCAAGCGGACCCACCTGGAGCTGGGCGGCAAGGCGCCGGTGGTGCTCTTCGACGACGCGGACGTGGCGGCGGCGGCCGAGGCGATCGCGGTCGGCGGCTACTTCAACGCCGGGCAGGACTGCACGGCGGCGACCCGGGTGCTGGCCGGCCCCGGCATCCACGACGACTTCGTCGCGGCGCTCACCGAGCAGGCCCGCAACACGAAGACCGGCGCCCCGGACGACGAGGACGTGCTCTACGGCCCGCTGAACAACGCCAACCAGCTGGCCCGGGTACGCGGCTTCGTGGACCGGCTGCCGGACCACGCGAACGTCGAGACCGGCGGCTCGCAGCTCGGCGAGCGCGGCTACTTCTACGCACCGACCGTGGTCTCCGGCCTGCGCCAGCCGGACGAGATCATCCAGGACGAGGTGTTCGGGCCGGTCATCACCGTGCAGCGGTTCACCGACGAGGACGAGGCGGTGCGCTGGGCCAACGGCGTCGAGTACGGCCTGTCCGCCTCGGTCTGGACCCGGGACCACGGCCGGGCGATGCGGATGACCCGCCGGCTCGACTTCGGCTGCGTCTGGGTCAACACGCACATCCCGTTCATCTCCGAGATGCCGCACGGCGGCTTCAAGCACTCCGGGCACGGCAAGGACCTCTCGGTCTACAGCCTGGAGGACTACACCCGGATCAAGCACGTCATGCACAACATCGAGGGCTGACCCATGGCGTCGAGCGAGGAGCTGCACAAGCGGCGCGGGGCGGCGGTCGCCCGGGGTGTCGGCAGCGTCATCCCGGCCTACGTGGACCGGGCCGGCGGGGGCACGCTCATCGACGTCGACGGGCGGGAGTGGATCGACTTCGCCGCCGGCATCGCGGTGACCAACGTCGGCAACTCCGCCCCGCGGGTGGTCGAGGCAGTCCGGGCGCAGGTCGAGCGGTTCACCCACACCTGCTTCATGGTCGCGCCGTACGAGTCGTACGTGGCGGTCTGCGAGCAGCTCAACGCGCTCACCCCGGGCGGGTTCGAGAAGCGCTCGGCGCTGTTCAACTCCGGCGCCGAGGCGGTGGAGAACGCGGTGAAGATCGCCCGGCACGCCACCGGGCGGCCGGCGGTGGTGGTCTTCGACCACGCGTACCACGGCCGGACCAACCTGACCATGGCGCTGACCGCGAAGAACATGCCGTACAAGCACCGGTTCGGGCCGTTCGCCGGGGAGATCTACCGGGTGCCGATGTCGTACCCGCTGCGCGACGGCGGCCTGCCGGGCGCGGAGGCCGCCGCCCGGGCCATCGAGCTGGTGGAGAAGCAGGTCGGCGCGGAGAACGTCGCCGCGCTGCTGATCGAGCCGATCCAGGGCGAGGGCGGGTTCGTCGTACCGGCGCCGGGGTTCCTGCCGGCGCTGCGCGAGTGGGCGACCGCCGCCGGGGTGGTGTTCGTGGCCGACGAGATCCAGACCGGGTTCTGCCGTACCGGCGACTGGTTCGCCTGCCAGCACGAGGGGGTCGAGCCGGACCTGGTCACCCTCGCCAAGGGCATCGCCGGTGGGCTGCCGCTGGCCGCGGTGACCGGCCGGGCCGAGCTGATGGACGCGGTGCACGTCGGCGGCCTCGGCGGCACGTACGGCGGCAACCCGCTCGCCTGCGCCGCCGCGCTGGCCAGCATCGAGACCATGCACGAGCTGGACCTGGCCGCCGCCGCGCGCCGGATCGAGGCGGCCATGGTGCCCCGGCTGCAGGCCATCGCCGAGCGCACCGGGGTGATCGCCGAGGTACGCGGCCGGGGCGCGATGCTCGCCGTGGAGATCGTCCAGCCGGGCACGCTGACCCCCGATCCGGCCACCACGGCGGCGGTGTCGGCGGCCTGTCACGCCGCCGGCCTGCTCACCCTGACCTGCGGCACGTACGGCAACGTGCTGCGCTTCCTGCCCCCGCTGGTGATCTCCGCCGCCGAGCTGCGCCGCGGCCTGGACATCCTGGAGGCGGCTTTCCAGGGCTGACAGATGCGAGCCGGGGACGTCCGTCCCCGGCTCGCCATAGCATCGTGTGCCGCCGTTTGCCAGATATCGAAACATCTACACATTTGCCTGTCCTCCCTCTACGATCTTGCTCAATTTGATCAATTGCGATCGATGGCGCGACCCGCCGTCGTTGAGCGAGAGGAACCTCCGAGGGATGACACTTCCCCACCGTGCCGCGCGCCGCTGGCGCCTCGGCCTGACCACCGCCGCCGTCGCCACCGCCGTGGCGTTCGGCGCCCCCGCGACCGCCGCCCCCGCCGAGGGGCAGGTCCTCCTGGCCGGGGGGCCGACCGCCGTCGCCGATTCGTACATCGTGGTGTTCAAGGACACCTCGGTGGGCCGGTCCGACGTCGCGCAGCGGGCCAGCGACCTCGCCAACCGGCACGGCGGTGCGGTCAACCGCACGTACCGCAACGCGCTGCGCGGCTTCGAGGCCCGGCTGTCCGAGCAGGAGGCCCGGCGGCTCGCCGCCGACCCGGCGGTGAGCTACGTCCAGCAGAACCACACCATGCGGATCAGCGGCACCCAGAGCCCCACCCCGTCCTGGGGGCTGGACCGGATCGACCAGCGCGCGCTGCCGTTGAACAACTCGTACACCTACCCGAACACCGGCTCGGGCGTGAAGGCGTACATCATCGACACCGGCATCCGGTTCGGCCACAACGACTTCGGCGGCCGGGCCGTCTCCGGCTTCGACGCGATCGACGGCGGCAGCGCCGACGACTGCAACGGGCACGGCACCCACGTGGCCGGAACGGTCGGCGGCAGCGCCTACGGCGTCGCCAAGGGCGTCACCCTCGTCGGCGTCCGGGTGCTCGACTGCGCGGGCAGCGGCACCAACGCCGGCGTCATCCAGGGCGTCGACTGGGTGACCGGCGACCACGCCGCCGGCCAGCTCGCGGTGGCCAACATGAGCCTCGGCGGCGGCTTCAACCAGGCCGTCAACGACGCGGTGGCCCGGTCCATCGCCGACGGCGTCAGCTACGGCCTCGCGGCCGGGAACGACACCGGCGCGAACGCCTGCAACAGCTCGCCGGCCAGCACGCCCGCCGGCATCACCGTCGGCTCGACCACCAACACCGACGCCCGTTCCTCGTTCTCCAACATCGGCTCCTGCCTGGACATCTTCGCCCCCGGCAGCTCGATCACCTCGGCCTGGCACACCAGCAACACCGCCACGAACACCATCAGCGGCACCTCGATGGCGACCCCGCACGTGGTGGGCGCCGCCGCGCTCGTGCTCGCCGCCAACCCGTCGTTCACCCCGCAGCAGGTGCGCGACAAGCTCGTCGCCGACGCCACCGGCAACGCGGTGAGCAACCCCGGTTCCGGCTCGCCCAACAAGCTGCTGTACGTCGGTGACGGCGGCACCACGCCCCCGCCGCCCACCGGCTGCACCCAGACCAACGGCACCGACGTGACCATCCGCGACAACGCCACGGTGGAGAGCACGATCACCATCGCGGGCTGCTCGGGCAACGCCGGCTCCGCCAGCACGGTGGCGGTGGACCTGGTGCACACCTACATCGGGGACCTCGTGGTCAGCCTGGTCGCCCCCGACGGCAGCACCTACACCCTGCACAACCGCGCCGGCGGCTCCACCGACAACATCAACCAGAGCTACCCGGTCAACCTGTCCGCGGAGACCGCCAACGGCACCTGGAAGCTGCGCGTCCAGGACGCCGCTGGCGGCGACACCGGCTACCTGAACAGCTGGACGCTCAACCTGGGCGGCTCCGGCGGCACGGACTGCACCGGCAGCAACGGCACCGACGTGACCATCCGCGACAACGCCACGGTGACCAGCACCATCACGATCGCCGGCTGCACCGGTGCCGCCTCGTCGACCAGCACGGTCGCGGTGCAGATCGTGCACACCTACATCGGGGACCTCGTGGTCAGCCTGATCGCCCCCGACGGCAGCACCTACACCCTGCACAACCGCGCCGGCGGCTCCACCGACAACATCAACCAGACCTACACCGGCGACCTCTCCGCGGAGACCCGCAACGGCACCTGGACGCTGCGCGTCCAGGACGCGGCCAGCGGCGACACCGGCTACCTGAACAGCTGGACCCTGACCCTGTAGGCGGACCGGACCGGCGTCCACCGGCCCGGCCACCAACGGTCACGAACGAAGGGCCCCTCGCCGCGCGAGGGGCCCTTCGCACCCGGTCCGGCAGGGGTGCCTGCACCGGAGGCGGCCCGCGGAGCTGCCCGATCAGCTCGGCGGAGCCACCCGGCCGGTCAGCGGAGCACCTCGACCACGTTGCGCCGGATCACGTTCTTGCCGGGCTCGCGCACCTGGTCCATCGCTGTCGCGTTGAGCAGCACGCAACTGCCGGACGGACCGGTCACCGTCACCGTGGTCGACCGGTTGTTGTCCAGGTTGGTCACCCGCAGCCGGGTGCCCACCGGGAACCGGTCGCTGGTCGCCGCCGGCGCACCACCCTCGGCCGAGAAGGTCACCGAGCCCGCGCAGGCCGAGGCGGCACCGGGCTGCCCGGACCCCGGCTGGTTCGCGCCGCCGGGCTGGGCCGCGCCGCCGCCGGGCTGCGCCGCATCGCCGCCGTCCAGACGCTCGACCACGTTGCGCCGGATCACGTTCTTGCCGGGCTCCCGCACCTGGTCCATCGCTGTCGCGTTGAGCAGCACGCAACTGCCCGACGGACCGGTCACCGTCACCGTGGTCGACCGGTTGTTGTCCAGGTTGGTCACCCGCAGCCGGGTGCCCACCGGGAACCGGTCGCTGGTCGCCGCCGGCGCACCACCCTCGGCCGAGAAGGTCACCGAGCCCGCGCAGGCCGAGGCGGCACCGGGCTGCCCGGACCCCGGCTGGTTCGCGCCGCCGGGCTGGGCCGCGCCGCCGCCGGGCTGCGCCGCATCGCCGCCGTCCAGACGCTCGACCACGTTGCGCCGGATCACGTTCTTGCCGGGCTCCCGCACCTGGTCCATCGCTGTCGCGTTGAGCAGCACGCAACTGCCCGACGGACCGGTCACCGTCACCGTGGTCGACCGGTTGTTGTCCAGGTTGGTCACCCGCAGCCGGGTGCCCACCGGGAACCGGTCGCTGGTCGCCGCCGGCGCACCACCCTCGGCCGAGAAGGTCACCGAGCCCTGGCACACCGAGGCGCGCGCCGGCGCGCTGTCCGCGAACCCGAGCCCGGTGCCCACCGCCACGACCGCCGAGGCGACCACCGCCACGCCCGCCGCCAGCACGTGCTTCCGCTGCACCCTCACCGTTGTCTCTCCCGTCGTCGGTGTCTCCTACGGCGCCTGGTACGGACTGGGAGCGCTGCACCGTTCACCGCGATCCGGAAGTTGACCTGAAGTCGGCTTCAGGTCCTAGCGTCGGACCGGCGATCAAGGAGGGGTTCCATGACCTATCTGGTGACCGGCGCGACGGGCAGGGCCGGCCGGCACGTGGTGTCCGAACTGTTGGCGCGCGGGGTGCCGGTACGCGCCCTGACCAGGGATCCGGCCCGGGCGACCGGACTGCCGGCCGGGGTCGAGGTGGTGGCCGGCGACCTCACCGACCCGGCCACCCTCCCGGCCGCGTTCGAGGGGGTCGTCGGCGTCCACCTGCTGACCGCCGCCGGTGACGACTACGCCACCTTGCGTACCGGGCCGGAGATCGTCGCGCTGGCGGAACGGGCCGGCGTGCGGCGGCTGGCCGTGCTGTGGAACGGCAAGGCCGGCCCGGTCGAGGAGGCCGTCCGGGCCGGCCGGCTGGAGTGGACGATGCTCCAGCCGGTCGACTTCATGAGCAACACCCTGCACTGGGCCGAGTCGATCCGCGCCGCCGGCGAGGTACGCGAGCCGTTCGCCGACGTTCGCAGCGCGGTGGTCGACGAGGCCGACGTCGGCGCGGTCGCAGCCGAGGTGCTCACCGGCGACGGGCACGCCGGTCAGGCGTACACCCTCACCGGCCCGCAGGCGCTCACCCCGCGCCAGCGGCTGGCCACCGTCGCCGCGGCGACCGGCCGCGAGCTGCGCTTCGTCGAGCTGACCGAGGAGCAGGCCCGCGCCCGGTGGCGGCAGGCCGGCTACGACGAGGAACTGATCGACCTGCTCGCGTCCTGGCAGGGCGACCCGCCGCCGGTCGCGTACACGGTCACCGACACCGTGCAGCGGCTGCTCGGCCGGCCGCCGCGTACCTTCGCCGACTGGGCCCGCGCGCACGCCGACGCCTTCCGCTGAGCGCCCCGCCCGGTCACACCGGGCCGTAGCGGGTGTGCGGGGCACCGGTCAGCAATGCCCAGTACCGGTCGCCGTAGGACCAGTGCCACCACTCGGTCGGGTAGTTCACCAGGCCCGCCCCGCGCAGTGCCGCACCCATGATCCGCCGGTGCCGCCGAGCGGTGGCCGAGACGGCCGGCGAGTCGGTGAAGCAGGCGTCGGCGCTGGCCTCCGGGGTGGCGTCGATTGCGGTGCCCAGGTCCAGCTCGACCCCGTCCTCGCTGCACAGGGTCAGGTCGACCGCCCCGCCGGTGCTGTGCGGCGCCACCTCGACCGGCGAGACGAACTTGGTGGTCTCCCGGTGCAGCCGCTGCGGCGACCAGTCCGGGTGCGCCCGGCGCAGTTCCTCCCGGTAGCTGGTGAAGATCTCCAACTGGGCCCGGTACGGCCGGTACCCCTCGACGACCAGCAGGCGCAGGCCGGCCGGCAGCGCGCGCTGCGCGGCCAGCAGCCGGTCCGCGACCCCGCGCCGCACCCGGGCGTACGCGCCGGCCGGGTCGGCCGCCCGGGGGTCCAGCCGCAGCTCCGGCAGGTCGCGCAGGTCCACCAGCGGGTCGCCGTCGTCGGCGCTGGGCACGGCCGCCACCCGGGGATCGGCGAGCAGGATCATCGCGGCTCCCCAGCGGCGGCGCTGGCGGTGGCGGCGGTGGCGGCGCGGGCGGTGGCGGCGCGTTCCGCGTGGCGGGCGAAGGCCAGCCGCACCAGCCGGTCCACGACCTCCCGGTAGCCGACGCCGACCGCCGCCCACACCTTCGGGTACATCGAGTGCGCGGTGAAGCCGGGCATGGTGTTCAGCTCGTTGACGTACAGCTCGCCGGCCGCCTCGTCGTAGAGGAAGTCGACCCGGGCCAGCCCCCAGCCGCCGATCGCGGCGAACGCCCGCAGCGACAGCTCCCGGATCCGGTCCGTCACCTCCCCGGGCAGCGCCGCCGGGACGACCATCGGGTCGGCGTCGCCGAAGTACTTCTGCCGGTAGTCGAACCAGCCGCCGGAGACCCGGACCTCGCCAACCGCCGACGCCTCGGGCCGCCACCCGCCGAGCACCGCGCACTCCAGTTCCCGGCCGGTGACGCCCTGCTCGACCACCACCACCTGGTCGTGGCGCAGCGCCTCCTCGATCGCCGCCGCCAGGTCGTCACCCTCGGCCACCCGGGAGATGCCGATCGACGAGCCCATGCTGGCCGGCTTGACGAACAGCGGCCGCCGCAGCCCCACCACCAGCTTCTCCGGGTCGTCGGTCGCCCGGTAGGTCTGCGCGTCGAACGCCACGTGCGGGGTGATCGGCACCCCCTCGGCGCGCAGTGCCCGCTTCATCGCCACCTTGTTCATGCCGACCGCGGCGGCGAGGATGCCGCACCCGACGTACGGCACGCCCAGCGACTCGAGCAGTCCCTGGACCACCCCGTCCTCGCCGAACGGGCCGTGCAGCACCGGGAAGACCACGTCCAGCGCGGCGTGCACCGCGCCGGACGCGTTCGCCGCGGTCACCACGGCCGTCCCCGGGCGACGGCCGGCCCGCAGCTCGACCGGCGGCCCGGTGACCGTCAGCCGGTCGTCGATGGCCCGGTCCGCCCCGGCGCCGTCGCGCAACTCCGCCAGCACGGCGTCCGGCACCAGCCGCAGGCCCCCGGTGCGGGTCACCCCAATGGCGACCGTGCGGTAGCCGCCGCCGGCCAGGGCCCGGGCCACGCCGAGGGCCGAGGCGCAGGACACCTCGTGCTCCGCTGACGGGCCGCCGAACAGGATTCCGATCCGAACCGGCGCACTCATGCCGCCGCCCCTTCCACCCTCGTCACCTCGGCGAGCCGGTCGGCCGCCAACCGGGCCACCAGCTCCGCCTCGACATTTCCGCCGGTCAGCACCACGCCGACGGTGTGGTGCCGGCCGTCGGCCGCGATCCGCAGCGCGCCGGCCAGGCCGGCCGCCCCGGACGGCTCGGCCAGCACCTTCAGCTCCAGCAGCAACAGCCGGAACGCCGCGCCGATCTGCTCGTCGTCGACCCGGACCACCCCGCGCAACGCGGTGCGCAGGATGGCGAACGGCAGCTCGCCCACGCAGGACGGCCGCAGCCCGTCAGCGATCGTCGGCGCCGGCGGGACCGGGGTCGGCCGGCCGGCGGCCAGGCTCCGGGCCAGCGAGTCGCAGCCGACCGGCTCCACGCCGTACACCTCGATCGGCCGGCCGGTGGCGGCCAGGCAGGCGCCGGCCGCCCCACCGCCACCGCCGACCGGCAGCACCAGCGCGTCCAGCGGGGCGCCGGCCCGCTCGGCGTCCTCGATCAGCTCCAGGCTGGCGGTGCCCTGCCCGGCGATCACGTCCGGGTGGTCGTACGCGTCGACGACCGGGTGGCCGGTGGCGGCGCTGAGTTCGCGGGTCAGCGCGAGCCGCTCCTCGGCGGTGTCGGCCAGCACGATCCGGGCCCCCGCCGCCCGCGCCCGGGCGACCTTGGTCGGCGCCGCGTCCGCCGGCAGCACCACGGTGGCGGCCAGCCCGTGCCGGCGCGCGGCCAGCGCCACCGCCACCGCGTGGTTGCCGGTGCTCTGCGCGACCACGCCGCGGTGCCCGCCGGCCGCGAGCCGGCCGACCGCCAACGACGCGCCGCGCATCTTGTACGAGCCGCCGTGCTGGAGGTTCTCCGCCTTGATCAGTACCCGGACGCCGGCCAGCCGGTCGATCGCCGGGGAGCGCAGCACCGGGGTGCGCACCACCTGGCCGGACAGCCGGCGGGCGGCCTCCTCGACGTCGGCCCGGACCGGGCCGGCCGGGGCCGGCGTGTCGATACGGGACATCTCGTCTCCTTCCGTCTTCGTGGTCGGCGGGCGCGGCTGGGCGCCTGGCCGTACCGGGTCGCAGGTCAGGGCGGCGCCGGTTTTCGGGCACGCCGGAGGAAGGGGTGCCGCGTCAGGCGGCCCCCGCGGGGCGTCGCTGGTTGTGTGCCGGCCGGTCGGCCGGGTCAGTGCGGCAGTCGGACCTCGACCCGCAGGCCGCCGTACTCGGCGGGCCGGGCGGCGATGATGCCGTCGTGCGCCTGGGTGATCGAGCGGGCGATGGCCAGGCCGAGGCCCGCGCCGCCGCCGTGGCCGGTACGGTCCGCGGCCAGCCGCCGGAACGGTTCGAAGAGGCCGGCCACCGCCTCGGCCGGCACCACCTGGCCGGTGTTGACCACGGTCAGCGCCGGGGTGCCGCCGACCGCCACGGTGAGGGTGCCGCCGGGCCGGTTGTACTTGATCGCGTTCTCCACCAGGTTGCTGACCAGGCGCTCCAGCAGCACCCGCTCCCCGGCCACCACCCGGGGCGGGAGGTGGCTGTCGATCGTCACGCCCGCCTCCCGGGCCCGGTCCTGGTAGCCGGCCAGCACCCCGGCCACGATCTCGTCGAGCCGCTGCGGCGTACGGGAGCGCAGGCCCTGGTCGCTCTCGCTGAGCGTGAGCAGCCCCTCGATGAGTCGCTCGTTGCGCTCGTTGGTCTGCAGCAGTTGGGCGGTCAGCAGTTCCAGCTGCTCGCCGGTGAGCGTCCGGGCCATCCCGACCTCGATCAGCGTCCGCTGCACCGCCAACGGGGTGCGCAGTTCATGTGAGGCGTTCGCGGCGAACCGCCGCTGCCCCTCGTACCCGGCGGAGATCCGCTCCATCATCTCGTCGATGGCCCCGGTCAGCCGGGCCAGCTCGTCCCGGCCCGGCCGGCGGATCCGGTGCCCGAGGTTCTGCGGGCCGACGTGGGCGATCGGCTCGGCGAGGTCGCGCACCGGGCGCAGGCACCACACCGCGGCCCCCCAGATCGCCACCACCGCGCCGACCAGCACCGCGAGCATGATCAGCGGGTACAGGGCCACGTCGAGGTCGCGCGCCGGCTGGCACACCAGCCCAGACCCGGGCAGCGGCAGGTCGCAGAACTCCCGACCGCGCAGCCACACCGTGGTCAGCAGCCACTTCTCCAGGCTGGGCCGGAAGTAGCCGACGAGCAGGGCGAGCACCCCCACCAGCAGGACGCGGCGGCGCGGGGTCACTCCGGGCCGCCGATCCGGTAGCCGGCCTTCGGCACGGTGTGGATGACGGCCGGCTGGCCGAGCTTCTTGCGCAGGGTCATCACGGTGACCCGGACGGCGTTGGTGAACGGGTCGGCGAACTCGTCCCAGGCCTGCTCCAGCAGCTCCTCCGCGCTGACCACCCGGCCGTCCGCGCGCATCAGCACGTGCAGCACGGCGAACTCCTTCGGGCTCAGGTTCAGCGGGTGGCCGTCCCGGGTGGCGACGTGTCGGGCCACGTCGAGCACCACCCCGTGCCGGGCCAGCACCGGCGGCAGCGCGGGCGCGGAGCGCCGGCCGAGCGCCTGCACCCGGGCGACCAGCTCGGCGAAGGCGAACGGCTTGGTCAGGTAGTCGTCGGCGCCCAGCCCGAGCCCCTCCACCCGGTCCCGGATGCCGGCCGCCGCGGTGAGCAGGAGCACCCGGGTGCCCGCGCCCGAGTCGGCGATGCTGCGGCACACCTCGTCACCGGTGTGCCCGGGCATGTCCCGGTCCAGCACTGCCACGTCGTACCGGTTCACCCCGATCCGCTCCAACGCGCCGTCGCCGTCGTAGCAGACGTCGACCGCCATCGAGAAGCGGCGCAGCCCCTCGGCGACCGTGTCCGCCAGCAACCGCTCGTCGTCCGCCACCAACACCCGCACGCCTGCTCTCCCCGTGGTTCCGCGCTGTCCGGGACACCGTCTCAGGCCGGAGTTAAGGGTTCTGTAAACACCGGCAGGAGCCATCCTCCACGGCGGCGATCCCGGGACAACCGCTCCCGAGCCGGGCCGCGGTGCTTGCCGCCCCGGTACGCCGTCTGGGCGCGTCCGTCCCTCGTCCCCGGCGGCACTTGGCGATCAGGGGTGAGCTGCGTCACGATGGGCGCGAGGAGGTCGCCGATGGCCGACCCGTGGCTCGCCCTGGAATTCGGCGTCGATCCGGCGGAGCGGATCGCGCAGGTCGGCGCCGCCCACGAGGCGTTCCTCGCCGGTGGGCCGGAGGCGGCCCGGCGTACCGACCGGCGGCTGCGGGAGGTGGTGGCGCACTCCTGGCGCCGTTCGGCGGCGCTGCTCGACCCGGAGACCACCCCACCGGTCGAGCTGACCGACGACGCGCTGGCGAGCTATCGCGCCGCCCACCCGTTGGCCCGGGTGCTACCGCTCTTCCGCGACCTGCTCGGCGGCATCGCGCAGGACGGCGCGCACCTGATGGCGGTCTGCGACGCCCACGGCCGACTGCTCTGGGTGGAGGGGCACCCGGGGGTGCTCCGGCACGCCGAGCGGATGAACTTCGTGCCCGGGGCGCGCTGGGACGAGCCGCACGCCGGCACCAACGCCCCCGGCACCGCCCTGGCGATCGACCACAGCGTGCAGATCTTCGCCACCGAGCACTTCAGCCGGCGGGTGCAGCGGTGGACCTGCGCCGCCGCGCCGATCCACGACCCGGCCACCGGGCGGCTGCTCGGGGCGGTCGACATCACCGGCGGCGACCACCTGGCCAACCCGCAGAGCCTGGCGCTGGTCCGGGCCACCGCCCGGGCCGCCGAGGCGCAGCTCGCCGCCGACCGGCCGGTCGAGCCGGGCGTGGTCACCGTCGCCGCACTCGGTCGAGACGAGGCGGAGCTGCGCGTCGACGGGCGCCAGATCCGGCTCGGCCGCCGGCACAGCGAACTGCTGGTGCTGCTGCTCGACCATCCCGAGGGGCGCACCGGCGAGCAGCTCGGCCTCGACCTGTACGGCGACGACCGGCTGCACCCGGTCACCCTGCGCGCCGAGCTGTCCCGGTTGCGCCGCATCCTCGGCCCCGACCTGCTCGACTCCCGGCCGTACCGGCTGCGCGGGACCGTCCGGGCCGACTTCCGCACCGTCGGCGAACTGCTGGAACGCGGCGATCCGGCGGGCGCGCTCGACGCGTACGCCGGACCGCTGCTGCCCTCGTCGGACGCGCCGGGAGTGACCCGACTGCGCCGGCTGGTCGACGGCCAGCTCCGCGCGGCCGTGCTGGCCACCCGCGACCCGGCGCTGCTCGCGGCCTGGACCGCGACGCCCGCCGGCGCCGACGACCTGACCGCCTGGCAGGCGCTGGCCGCGGCGTCGCCGCCGGGCGCGCCACGCCGGCCGCTCGCGCTGGCGCGGGTCGACCAGCTCTCCCGGGAGTACGACCTGCCGCGCGCAACGTTGCTGCAACGTCCCGGAAACTAGCTTCTCCGCCGTCACCCGACCCGATCGGACGGCGGAGGTAACCATGACGCGCTACGACGCGCCCACCCACTGGCAGTCCCGCTACGACCACTTCATCGGCGGCGAGTACGTCACGCCGCACTTCGGCCGCTACTTCGAGAACCCCACCCCGGTCACCGGGCAGACCTTCTGCGAGGTGGCCCGGGGCACCGCCGAGGACGTCGAGAAGGCGCTCGACGCTGCGCACGGCGCCGCCGACGCGTGGGGGCGCACCCCGGTCGCCGAGCGCGCGCTGATCCTCAACAAGATCGCCGACCGGATGCAGGAGAACCTGGAAGCCCTGGCGGTCGCGGAGACCTGGGAGAACGGCAAGCCGGTCCGGGAGACCCTGGCCGCCGACATCCCGCTGGCGATCGACCACTTCCGGTACTTCGCCGCGGCGATCCGGGCCCAGGAGGGCTCCCTCGGCGAACTCGATGACGACACCGTCGCCTACCACTTCCACGAGCCGTTGGGCGTGGTCGGGCAGATCATCCCGTGGAACTTCCCGCTGCTGATGGCGACCTGGAAGCTCGCCCCGGCACTCGCCGCCGGCAACGCGGTGGTGCTCAAGCCGGCCGAGCAGACGCCCGCGTCGATCCACTACTGGCTCTCGTTGGTGGCCGACCTGCTGCCGCCCGGCGTGGTCAACGTGGTCAACGGCTTCGGCGTCGAGGCGGGCAAGCCGCTGGCGTCCTCGCCGCGGGTGGCGAAGGTGGCGTTCACCGGCGAGACCACCACCGGGCGGCTGATCATGCAGTACGCCAGCGAGAACATCAAACCGGTCACCCTGGAGCTGGGCGGCAAGAGCCCGAACATCTTCTTCGACGACGTCAGCGCCGCCCGGGACGACTTCTTCGACAAGGCGCTCGAAGGGTTCACCATGTTCGCCCTCAACCAGGGCGAGGTCTGCACCTGCCCGTCCCGGGCGCTGATCCAGCAGGGTCACTACGCCGACTTCCTCGCCGCCGCGGTCGATCGGACCCGCGCCGTGGTGCAGGGGCATCCCCTGGACACCGACACGATGATCGGCGCGCAGGCGTCGAACGATCAGCTGGAGAAGATCCTGTCCTACCTGGACATCGGCCGGCAGGAGGGCGCGAAGGTGCTGACCGGCGGCGCGCGGGCCGACCTCGGCGGCGAGCTCGCCGGCGGGTACTACGTCGAGCCGACCATCTTCGAGGGCGACAACTCGATGCGGATCTTCCAGGAGGAGATCTTCGGCCCGGTGGTGTCGGTGACCTCCTTCGCCGACCTGGACGACGCCGTGAAGATCGCCAACGACACGCTGTACGGGCTGGGCGCGGGCGTGTGGACCCGGGACATCAACACCGCGTACCGGGCCGGGCGGTCGATCCAGGCTGGCCGGGTGTGGACCAACTGCTACCACGCCTACCCGGCGCACGCGGCGTTCGGCGGCTACAAGCAGTCCGGGATCGGCCGGGAGAACCACAAGATGATGCTGGAGCACTACCAGCAGACCAAGAACCTGCTGGTCAGCTACTCGCCGAAGAAGCTCGGCTTCTTCTGATGGACGCCCCCGTGACCGTGACCCCCGCGGCGGCCGAGCTGATCCGGTCGCTGCGGGGGCAGCACGGGCCGCTGATGTTCCACCAGTCCGGCGGCTGCTGCGACGGCAGCGCTCCGATGTGCTACCCGGCCGGCGAGTTCCGCACCGGCTCGTCCGACGTCCTGCTGGCCGCGCTCAGGATCGACGGGGTTCCGGAGCCGGTCGAGTTCTGGATGTCCGCGGCGCAGTGGGAGCTGTGGAAACACACCACGTTGACCGTCGACGTGGTCCCCGGCCGGGGCAGCGGCTTCTCCCTGGAGGCCCCCGAGGGCGTCCGCTTCCTCATCCGCTCCCGCCTCGCCGCGTGATCGTCCGCGCCGCCCGGCGGGTCCGGGTTGCGGCCCCTCGGAGGTGAGCGCGAAACACCACTGCGCAGCGGCGTGATACCTCTGAGGCATCAAGATGACTCAGAGGTATCACGCTCTGCGCCGCTTTCCCGATCGGCCGCTCGCCCCGGACCGGCCCTGCGTGCTGGAGGCGGTGCCGAAACCCGGGCCGGGGCAACCGGTCGCGGCGCGGTCAGCGCGCCCTCGGATTACGCCGGTGGGTGATGCTCATGCGATCTGGCGCAGGTCGTTGCCGTAGTCGAAGATGATGCGCAGCCGTGCCCCCAGCGCGGCGGCGTAGCGGCTCAGGGTGGCAACCTCGTTCACGTCGAGATCCCCGTTCTCGATCTGGCTGACCCGGCCTGGCGTGACGCCCATCAGCTCGGCCACCTGCCGCTGGGTCAGCCCCAGCCGCTTACGCTCCTCGGCCAGGTGGAACGCGCTCACCCACGCCTCGGTCCGCGCCCGTTCCTTGTCACGTTCCGTCGCGTCGTCACGAAGCTCGTCACGAACGTCTTCCCAGTCGTAGAACTCGGTCACGACTCCCCCTTCGCCTGCGTTCATGTTCCAGCCAGGTCTTGTAGGCGAGCTCCGCCAGCGGAATGTTGTCCTGGTACCAGCGACGCCAGTTGCCCGCTTTGTTACCGGCCACCAGCAGGACGGCCTGGGACCAGGGATCGAAGACGAACAGCACCCGGACCGCGACGTCCCGTCCGGACCTGGGCCGGAGTTCCTTGAGGTTACTGATCGCGGTGTCTCGCAGGGTGTCCACCAGCGGACGCCCCAGCCCCGGCCCGACCTCGGCGAGCATGTCGATGGCCACGCTCACGCTGCGGTAGGTGTCCGGATCGGCCCGGCGAAGATCGCGTAGCCATTGCCGGACCTCACCGGTAACTCGTACGGACCAGCGTCCCCGGGGAGCGCTCATGGGAGAACTATAGCCCGAACTAAACCCGCCGAGGGTCGGACGACTCCAACTACGGTCAGCGGTCGTCGAGGAGGGGTTGGCGAGGGTCCCAGGGCGGGCCGCCGGCGGCGTCGTGGCGACGGCGGGCGATGGCCGACAGCGCCTCCAACACCACCCGGTTGCCCAGGTACGCGGTGATGTCCGCGTGGTCGTACGGCGGGGCGACCTCGACCACGTCGACGCCGACCACCGGCAGCTCGTAGCAGCACCGGCGGACCGCGTCGAGCAGCTGCCGGGAGGTCAGCCCGCCCGGCTCCGGGGTGCCGGTGCCCGGCGCCATGCCCGGGTCGACCACGTCCACGTCGACGGAGAGGAAGACGCCCTCGCACTCGTCCACCGCGATCTCGAACGCTTCCGAGAGACAGGAATCCAGCCCGCGCGCGACCAGCTCGGTCATCTCGTACGACCGCATCCGCTGGTCCGCCATCCAGGAGAGCGTCTCCGGGCCCGGCCAGTAGCCACGCAGGCCGATCTGGAGGAACCGGTCGCCGCGTACCGCGCCGGACTCGATGAGCCGGCGCATCGGCTGGCCGTGCCCGTGCAGCGAGCCGAACTCGATGTCGCCGGTGTCTGCGTGCGCGTCGAAGTGCACCAGCGACACCCGGCCGAGCCCGTGGTGCCGGGCCACCCCGGTGGCGTCGGGCAGCGCGATGGAGTGGTCGCCGCCGAGCACGATCGGGATCGCCCCGGCCGCGGCGACCGTGAAGACCGCGGACTCCAGCGCGGCCAGCGACCGTTCGATGTCGCCGGAGAACATCTCCACGTCGCCGGCGTCGTACACCCGCAGGTCCCGCAGCCCGTCGACGCGTAGCGCGAGTGACGGGCGGGAGCCGTCGTGCGGCAGGTAGCAGGCCTGCCGGATGGCGGACGGGCCGAACCGGGTGCCCGGCCGGTGCGAGGTGCCGCCGTCGAAGGGCGCGCCGACGACGACCACGTCCGCGTCGGCGAACGTCGCCGGTTCGTCCAGCGTGCAGCGGGGCACCCCGAGGAAGGTGACGTCCGGGCCGAACATCGGGCCGTAGCGGGTCATCGCTCCTCCATCCCCCACGGTGAACCGTAGCCGGTGAGCAGGTCCAGGAACGGCTTCGGCGGCAGCGCCTCCGGGCCGAGCACCCCGGTCCCGCGCCACGCGCCGCCGGCCAGCAGTTCCAGCGCCACCACCGGGTTCACCGCGGTCTGCCAGACCACCGCCTGGTGGCCGTACTCCTGCATGGACCACTCGTTGTCGACCACGTGGTAGAGGTAGACCTCGCGTGGCTTGCCGTCCGGGCCGGTTCCGCGTACCCAGGTGCCGGCGCAGGTCTTGCCGCGCATCCGGTCACCGAGGGTGGCCGGGTCGGGCAGGCAGGCGGCCACGACGTCGCGTGGGGACACGGAAACGTCGCCGACCCGCACCGGGGCGGTCGCGTCCAGGCCGAGCTTGTGCAGCGTCCTGAGCACCTCGATGAACTCGTTGCCGAGGCCGTACTTGAAGGTGACCCGCCGCGCGTCGACCCAGCGGGGGATCAGCAGCACCTCCTCGTGTTCGACGTTGACGCACTCGACCGGCCCGATCCCCGCGGGGAACTCGAAGACCTCGGGCTCGGAGAAGGGCGGGGTGGTGTACCAGCCCCGGCCGGCCTCCCAGACCACCGGCGGGTTGAGGCACTCCTCGATGGTGGTCCAGATGGAGAACGACGGCGCGAAGTCGTAGCCGTCGACGGTCAGGTTGGCCCCGTCCCGCACCCCGATCTCGTCGATCCCGGCGAACAGCTCGTCGGCGGCGTACCGGGCGAAGATGTCGGACAGGCCCGGCTCGACCCCGATGCCGCAGAGCGCCAGCCGCCCGGCCGCCGACCACTGGTCCGCGACGGCGAACTGCTCGTCGCCGAGCTTCACGCCGGTCTCGGCGTAGGGCCGATCGGGGTGTGGCCGGGACAGCGACATGGCCATGTCGAGGTAGTCAGCGCCGGCCGCGAACGCCCCGTCGAAGATCGGCATGACGAAGCGCGGATCGACCGCGTTGAGCACGTGGGTGATCCGGTGCTCCCGGCAGAGCGCGGCCACCGCGCCGGCCGAGGAGGCGTCGACCGTGGCGGCGACGAACCGGTCACCGTGCCCGGCCACCGCCCGGGCCGCCCGGGCCGGGTCGTGGTCGGCGACCACCATCGCCTCGAAGAAGGTACGGCGGGCGGCGATGGCGACCGCGGCGGAGCCGACGCCGCCGGCCCCCACGAGCAGGATGCGCATCAGGAATCGAACCCCAAACCGAAACGATCGAGCGTACGGAGCCAGAGGTTGCGCCGGCCCTGACGCACGTCGGCCTGGGCCAGCGACCAGCGGGTGAGATTGATGCCGACCGCCCGGGCCGGCTCGGGCGGGAACGGCAGGGGCATCCGGCGCACCAGGTCGAGCTGGGTCAGCGGGGTCTCCTCCCCGCCGAGCAGGTCGAGCATCACCCGGGCGGCGAACCGGGTCGCCCCGACGCCGAGCCCGGTGAACCCGGCCGCGTACGCCAACCGGCCGTCGTAGGCGGTGCCGAAGAACGGGCAGAACCGGGTGCAGGTGTCGATCGCCCCGCCCCAGCGGTGGCTGAACCGCAGCCCGTCGAGCTGCGGGAAGGTGGTGAAGAAGTGCTCGGCGAGGGTGCAGAAGGTGTCCCAGCGCTGCTCCAGGGACGGGGCCATCCGGTTGCCGAAGTGGTAGACGGCGTCGTACCCGCCGAACAGGATCCGGTTGTCGGGCGTGATCCGGTAGTAGTGGAACTGGTTGCCGGTGTCCGCGAGCCCCTGCCGGTTCGCCCAGCCGATCGCGCGCCGCTCGTCGTCGGCGAGCGGCTCGGTCATCAGCGCGTAGTCGTAGACCGGCACCACCCAGGCACGCAGCCGGCGCAGCAACGGCGGGAACGCGTTGGTCGCCAGCACCACCCGCCCGGCGCGGACGCTGCCCGGGGCGGTGTCCCGGCCGCCGGCGGTGGCGGCCCGCAGCGCCGCGCCGTCGCGGCGCAGCCCGGTCACCCGGGTGTGCTCGGCGATCCGCACCCCGACGCTGAGACAGGCCCGGCGCAGCCCCCAGGCCAGCTTCGCCGGGTCGAGCAGGGCCGTGCGGTCCCGGTCCCACAGCCCGCCCAGGTACGTCGGCGAGTTCACCTCGGCGCGTACCTCGTCGGCGTCGAGCAGCCGCACCTCGTGGCCGTACCGGCGGCCCAGCTCCGCGTCGGCGGCGAGCCCGTCGAGCTGGTACGGCTCGACCGCGACGGCCAGTTCGCCGGTGCGCTCGAAGTCGCAGTCGATGCCGTACTCGGCCACGGTCGCGGCGATGGCGTCCAGGTTCTCCCGGCCGAGCCGCTCCAGCAGCTCGATCTCGTCCGGGAAACGCTCGACGCCGTTGGCCAGCCCGTGGGTGAGCGAGGCGGCGCAGAACCCGCCGTTGCGCCCGGACGCCGCCCAGCCGCAGGTTCCCGCCTCGACCAGCAGCACGTCCCGGCCCGGGTCGGCCCGCTTGGCCAGCAGCGCGGTCCACAGCCCGGCGTACCCGCCGCCCACCACCAGCAGGTCGGCGGTGTCGGGGCCGATCAGCGGCGGCAGCGGGTCGGGGCGTTCCGGGCGGTCCAGCCAGTACGGCACGGGCACCGCGTCGGCCAGCGCCCGGCCGGGATGCGGCCCGGTCATGACGGGCGCCGCGCCGGCCCGGCGCCCACCGCGACCCGCAGCGCGGCGCGGCGGCCCCGCCGGCCGCGCAGCATGCTGGCCAGCACCAGCAGCAGCGCGATCACGAACATCGCCGTGCCGATGACGTTGACCTGCGGCGGGATGCCCCGCTGGGCGGCGCCCCAGACGTACATCGGGAACGTGACGGTGGTGCCGGCGTTGAAGTTGGTGATGATGAAGTCGTCGAACGACAGCGAGAAGGCGAGCAGCGCGGCGGCCACGATGCCGGGCATCACCAGCGGCAGGGTGATCCGCCGGAAGGTCTGCCACTCGCTGGCGTAGAGGTCCATCGCGGCCTCCTCCAGCCGGGAGTCCATCCCGGCCAGCCGCGCCTTGACCGTGACCACCACGAACGACACGCAGAACATCACGTGCGCGATGACGATGGTCCAGAATCCCTGCGGCACCCCGGCGGAGACGAAGAGGGCGAGCAGCGAGGTGCCCATCACCAGCTCCGGCGTGGCCATCGGCAGGAAGATCAGCACGTTGATCCCGGACCGGCCGCGGAACCGGTGCCGCACCAGCGCGAACGCCATCAGGGTGCCGAGCACCGTGGCGACCACGGTGGCGATGAACCCGATCTGGACGCTGCGCACCACCGCGTCGCACATGTCCGAGGTGGCGCACGGGTTACGCCAGTTGTCCAGGGTGAACTCGTGGAAGTCGTACGACAGCCGGCTGGACGGGCGGTTGAAGGACAGGCCGGCGACCACGGCGATGGGCAGGAAGAGGTAGCCGAGCACCAGCAGCCCGACGCCCAGCACCCAGTGGTCGGCCAGCCAGCGACCGATGCGGTGGGCCACGCTCACAGGACCTCCTCGGTGCCGGCGCGGCGCAGGTAGCCGAAGACCACCGCGAGGATCGCCGCCATCAGCAGGAAGGACAGCGCCGCGCCCTGCGGGTAGTCCAGCCGGACCAGGAACGCCGAGTCGATGACGTTGCCGATCATGTACTCGTTCGGGGTGCCGAGCAGTTCGGCGTTGATGTAGTCGCCGCTGGCCGGGATGAAGAAGAGCAGCGTGCCGGCGACCAGGCCGGGCATCGAGAGCGGCAGGGTGACCTTGCGGAACGCCCGCACCGGGCTGGCGTACAGGTCGCTGGCCGCCTCCAGCAGCCGGGGGTCGAGCCGCTCCAGGCTCGCGTACAGCGGCAGCACCAGGAACGGCAGGAAGTTGTACGTCAGCCCGAGCACCACCGCGACCGGGGTGGCCAGCAGCCGGCCGTCGGGGGCGAGCAGGTGCACGTCGCGCAGCAGCCCGACCAGCCAACCGTTGTCGGACAGGATGGTCTTCCAGGCCAGGGTGCGCACCAGGAAGCTGGTGAACATCGGCGCGATCACGCAGACCAGCAGCAGGTTCTTCCACCGGCCGGCCTTCTGCGCGATGGCGTACGCCAGCGGGTAGCCCATCAGCAGGGCCAGCACCAGTGCGATCCCGGCGTAGAGGAAGGACCGGGTGAACTGCGGCCAGTACGCCGCCAACGCGTCCGGGTAGTTGCCGAACGCCCAGGTCAGCGCGTACCCGGTGGAGAGCGAGCCGCTGGGGTCGTAGAGGCTCGCCGCGGCGAGCTGGAACAGCGGCACGGCGAAGAAGAGGAACAGCCAGGCCGCGCCGGGCAGCAGCAGCAGGTACGGCAGGAACCGGTACCGCCCGGACCGGGCGGCCCGCTGTGGCGCCGCCGGCTGCCCCGACCCGGTCGGTACGTGGGCCAGGACGCTCACGAGGAGGCCCCGACCGGTTCGTCCAGCACCGGCGTGGTCCGGTCGTCGGCACCGGGCTCGCGGGGCAGCACGAAGGCGTGCCGCGGGTCCCAGTGCGCCACCGCCTCGGTGCCGACCGGCAGTTGCGCGGTCGCGCCGCTGTTCGCCACGAAGACCGACAGCTCGCTGCCCCAGCCGGTGCGCAGCAGGTACTGGGTGCTGACCCCCACGTAGGAGGCGTCGCTGACCACCCCGGTGACGTGCTGGTGCCCGGCGGGGACCTGGTCGGCGGAGCCGACCAGGTGCAGCTTCTCCGGGCGTACGCCCAGGTAGACCGGGCCCCGGTCGACCCGGGCCCGCTCCGCGGGCACGGCGAAGCGGGAGCCGTGCGCGGAGACCGGCACCTCGCCCCCGGCGGCGCCGGCGGCCTCGCCGGCGAGCAGGTTGGACTGGCCGAGGAAGTTCGCCACGAACGCGGTGGCCGGGAACTCGTAGAGTTCGGCCGGGGCGCCCAGCTGCTCGATCCTGCCGGCGTTCATCACCGCAACCGTGTCGGCCATCGTCATGGCCTCCTCCTGGTCGTGGGTGACGTGCACGAAGGTGATGCCGACCTCGGTCTGGATGCGCTTCAGCTCGATCTGCATCTGCCGGCGCAGCTTGAGGTCGAGCGCGCCGAGCGGCTCGTCCAGCAGCAGCACCTGCGGGTGGTTGATCAGCGCCCGGGCCAGCGCGACCCGCTGCTGCTGGCCGCCGGAGAGCTGGGCCGGTCGGCGCCGGCCGTACCCGTCGAGCTGCACCAGCGCCAGCATCCGCTCGACCTGGTCGTCGACCTTGCGGATGCCGCGCCGGCGCAGCCCGAACGCCACGTTCTCGAAGATGTCCAGGTGCGGGAAGAGGGCGTAGCTCTGGAAGACGGTGTTCACCGGCCGCTTGTACGGCCGCAGCCGGGCGATGTCCCGGTCGCCGAGCAGCACCTGCCCGCTGGTCGGTTCCTCCAGCCCCGCGATCATCCGCAGCGTGGTGGTCTTGCCGCAGCCGGACGCGCCGAGCAGGGCGAAGAACGAGCCCTGCGGAATGGTCAGGCTGAGGTCGTCGACAGCGGTGAAGATGCCGAACCGCTTGGTGAGGTTGGCCAGCCGCAGGTCGCCGGCCGGTGTCTCGCGCCCCACAGATGCCACGCCCACTCCCGTCACGCCCCGATGACCTGCTGGAACTTGCCTTCGTACTCGCGTTCCTGCTTCTCGTCTAGGGCCATGAAGACCTTGGACTTCGCGAGCATCGCGTCGTCGGGGAAGATCAGCGGGTTGGCCGCCAGCTCCGGGTCGATCTTCTCCATCTCCTCCTGCGCCCCCCGCACGGGGCAGATGTAGTTCACGTACGCGGCGAGCTGGGCGGCCACCGCCGGGTCGTAGTAGTAGTTGATCAACTGCTCGGCGTTGGCCTTGTGGGTGGCCTTGTTCGGCACCAGCATGTTGTCCGACCAGAGCATCACGCCGGACTCGGGCACCACGAACTTGACCTTCTCGTCCTCGAAGCCGAGCTGGATGACGTCGCCGGACCAGCCGATGCACGCGGCGATGTCACCCTTGGCCAGGTCGGGGGCGTAGTCGTTGCCGGTGAACTTGCGGATCTGCCCGGAGTCGACGGCCTTCTTCAGCTTGTTCAGCGCGTCGTCGAACTGGGCGGCGGTGAAGTTCGACGGGTCGTGCCCGTTCGACTGGAGCAGCAGGCCCATGGTGTCGCGCATCTCGGACAGGGCGGTCACCTTGCCCTTGAGGTCGGGGCGGGTGAGCAGCTCGTCGACGGTGCGGATCTCCTTGGTCACCTTGCCGTTGTAGGCGAGGCCGGCCAGGCCGGACTGCCACGGGATGGCGAGCTGGTTGTCCTTGTCGAAGGAGCGGCCACGCAGCGAGGGCAGCAGGTTGGCCTCGACGTTGGGCAGCTTCGACCTGTCCAGCTTCTGGATCCAGCCGAGCCGGATCATCCGGGCGGCCATCCAGTCGGTGAGCACCATGATGTCCCGCTCGGTCGCCTGACAGGCGGCGAGCTGGTTCTGCACCTTGCCGAAGAACTCGTTGTTGTCGTTGACGTCCTCGGTGTAGGTGACCGCGATGCCGGACTTGGCGATGAAGGCGTCGAGGGTGGGTCGCTTCGACTCGTCCTTCTCATCCACGTCCATGTACTGCGGCCAGTTGGAGAAGGCGAGCTTCTTCTCGGTGCCGGAGAGGTCCTCGCTGACGCAGCCGGCCTCGGTCTGCTGGGCACCCTTGGTGCCGCAGCCTGCCAGGGTACCGCCGGCGGCGAGCAACGCCGCCGAACCGAGGGTGCCGGTGAGCAGTCCACGCCGGGTGAGGGGCCGAAGGGGAGTTCGCATGTGACGACTCCTAAAAGGTCATCGTCGGCGGCGGGACGGGGGTGGCGCGCCGGCGGGAGGGTCAAGTGCGGTGGACGACTGATCCTGACATGAGGTGACCTCCCTTACAAGGGATTCCGTTGCGGGATTAGCTCTCCACGACGAAATACGCCACACTGCGCGGGGGCATTAGGCTCAGCCCGGGAACGGACATGGGGAGCGGTCGATGACGAACCGGCAGCAGGACAACGGCAACGGCGGGCGGCGGGTAGCCGTGCGTGAAGGCGCCAGTCACGCTCTGCTCGACGACGTGGCGAAACAGATCATCGAGCAGCTCCAGGAGGACGGCCGCCGCCCGTACGCGACCATCGGCAAGGCGGTCGGACTCTCCGAGGCCGCGGTGCGGCAGCGGGTGCAGCGGCTGCTCGACGCCGGCGTGATGCAGATCGTCGCGGTGACCGATCCGCTCCAGCTGGGCTTCCCCCGCCAGGCCATGATCGGCCTGCGTACCGACGGCGACCTGGAGGCGGTCGCCGACCGGCTCGCCGAACTGGAGGAGGTGGACTACGTGGTGATCACGGCCGGCTCGTTCGACCTGCTCACCGAGGTGGTCTGCCGCAACGACGACCACCTGCTGGAGATCCTGCAACGGCTGCGCGCGGTCGAGGGCGTGCTCTCCACCGAGGCGTTCGTCTACCTGAAGCTACGCAAGCAGACCTACACGTGGGGCACCGCCTGACCAGTCGGCGTCGCCGGGGCGCCCGACCATCCCGATGAACGCCCGCCAGGCGCCGGGGGCGAAGGCGAGCGTGCCGCCGTCGCGGTCCTTGCTGTCCCGGACCAGCACCCGGCCGGGCAGATTGTCGGCCACCTCGACGCAGTCGCCACCGTTGTTGCTGCTGCGGGTGGCGGTACGCCAGCGGGCGTCGGTCATCTCCATGTCGTCGCCACTTCCCTGATCAGCTCGATGGACCGGCGGTGGGGAAACGCCTCACCGGTGACGCTCTCCCACCTGCGACCCAGGCTAGCAACGTCGAGAGGGTCGCTCACGATCTGACCGCGCAACTGGTTGTCGAGATAGGCCAGTTCGGTCCCGTCCGGCAGTCGGGCCAGCACGAACGGCCCGGCGAGCCCGGTGTGCCACGGCCCGTCGGCCGGGATCACCCGCACCTGCACATGCTCCAGCTCGGCGAGTGCCGCCAGGTGGGCGAGCTGCCCGGCCATCACCGCCCGGTCGCCGACCAACCGGCGCAGCACCACCTCATCGATCACGGCGATCAACTGCGGCGGGACGGTGGCGGCGAGGATCGACTGGCGCTGGAGCCGGCTCGCCACGATCTGCTCCACCTCGGCCGGTGCGAGCAGACCGCCGGTCGCCAGCACCGCCCGGGCGTACCCCTCGGTCTGGAGCAGCCCCGGCACCAGCAGCGGTTGATAGGACCTGATGGACGTCGCATCCTGTTCCAGCTCGGCCCACGGTCGGAACCAGGGCAGGTCGCGCCGGCGGTACGGTTCCGGCCACAGCTCGGCGGCGTCCCGGCCGAGCACCTCGGCGACTGCGATCCGGGTGCGCGGATGTGGGATCCGCCCTGACGTGAGCCACCGGCCGGCCGTCTTCGGGTCGACGCCGACCTTCGCCGCCAGCGACTCGACGGTCTCGCCCTTCTCCGCCATCGCCACCCGCAGCACCTCGTTCGCCATCGGATCCACCCTCCACCCGGGACTCACGCTCCGGCGCACGATAGCGACGCTGCGTGTCGATGTCCCGAGCGCGCCGACGTGTTGCGGCGGGACTGTTTCGCGCGTCCGCGATGGCCCGGCCAGTGCCCGGAGAATGCCCCGGAACCGTCCCGACCATCACCTGGACGCGCCCTTTGGAGCTGATGCCGCAACCGACTCGGCCGGAGCGACCCCGCAGCGTGATGTCGCAAACGATTCAGCTTCAAAGGACCCCGCGGACCACCTGCGTGGTCGGCGTGGGCGCACAGATGGGGCAGCTCGACAGCGCCCCCCAAGGGTTGGACCAGCAAGCCCGCGCCCGCCCCGGACCACCGACTCGCCGACCCCAACGCGGTCGATGCGGATTCCGTTGTTCACGCTCTTGACATTCGCTGAATCCGTTGTCGGATCAGCCATAGGCCACCGATCCCACTTGCTTTCCGGGCTAGGGCTGTGGGATAACCGTGGGCAGAGCGGCCGGTGTCCCCTGACCGGCCCGAGACCCGATGGGGCTGACATGGCCAACGCCACCGACCACCTCTGGATGCACTTCACCCGGATGGCGAGCTACTCCGCCGGCGAGGTGCCGACCATCGTCCGCGGCGAGGGCGCGTACGTCTGGGACGCCCAGGGCCGCCGCTACCTCGACGGGCTCGCCGGGCTCTTCGTGGTCAACGCCGGCCACGGGCGCGCGGAGCTGGCCGAGGCCGCCGCCAAGCAGGCCGGCGAGCTGGCCTACTTCCCGCTCTGGTCGTACGCCCACCCAAAGGCCGTCGAGCTGGCCGAGAAGATCTCGGCCCTCACCCCCGGCGACCTGAACCGGGTCTTCTTCACCACCGGCGGCTCGGAGGCCGTCGAGGCGGCCTGGAAGCTGGCCCGGGCCTACTTCAAGCGCACCGGCCAGCCGAACAAGTACAAAGTCGTCAGCCGCTACATCGCCTACCACGGCACCTCGATGGGCGCGCTGTCGATCACGGGCCTGCCCGGCATCAAGAGCGACTTCGAGCCACTGGTGCCCGGTGGGATCAAGGTGCCGAACACCAACTTCTACCGGGCGCCGGAGCACGGCGACGACCCGGAGGCGTTCGGCCGCTGGGCCGCCGACGAGATCGGCCGCGCCATCGAGCGGGAGGGGCCGGACACGGTGGCGGCGGTCTTCCTGGAGCCGGTGCAGAACTCCGGCGGCTGCTTCCCACCACCGCCCGGCTACTTCGAGCGGGTCCGCGAGATCTGCGACGCGTACGACGTGCTGCTCGTCTCCGACGAGGTGATCTGCTCCTGGGGCCGGCTCGGCGAGTACTTCGGCGCCGTCCGCTACGGCTACCAGCCGGACATCATCACCACCGCCAAGGGCATCACCTCCGGCTACGCCCCGCTCGGCGCGATGATCGCCAGCGACCGGCTGATGGAGCCGTTCCTCACCGAGACCGGCATGTTCGCCCACGGCGTGACCTTCGGCGGGCACCCGGTCTCCTGCGCGGTGGCGCTGGCCAACCTGGAGGTCTTCGCCCGCGAGGACCTCATCGGGCACGTCCGGGCCAACGAGCCGGCGTTCCGCGCCACCCTGGAGAAGCTGCACGACCTGCCGATCGTCGGTGACGTCCGGGGCGACGGCTACTTCTACGGCATCGAGCTGGTCAAGGACAAGACCACCCGGGAGACCTTCGACGAGGCCGAGTCGGAGCGACTGCTGCGCGGCTTCCTCTCCTCCGCGCTCTTCTCCGCCGGGCTCTACTGCCGCGCCGACGACCGGGGCGACCCGGTGGTGCAGCTCGCCCCGCCGCTGATCGCCGAGCAGCAGCAGTTCGACGAGATCGAGCAGATCCTGCGCGGCGTGCTGACCGAGGCATGGGCACGCCTCTGACCGGCGGGCCCGAGTCCCGCTCTGCCGGGGCCCGGCCACCGGCCGACACCGAGGTCGGGCGGACGGCGCGCACCCGCGTACGCCGGCTGCCCGACCTCGCGGCGCACGACCGGGCGAGCCTGCACGCGGTGCTCGACGCCGGCCGGGTCGGCCACCTGGCGATCGTCGACGGCGACCAGCCGTACGCGCTGCCGGTCGGCTACGCCCGCGACGGCGACCGGGTGCTGGTGCACGGCTCCACCGGCAGCCGGCTGTTCCGGCACCTCGCCGCCGGCGCGCCGGCCTGCCTGACGGTCACTCTGCTGGACGGGCTGGTGCTGGCTCGCAGCGCCTTCGCGTCCTCGATGAACTACCGCTGCGCGATGGTGCTCGGCACCCTGGCCAGCCTCGACGGCGACGAGAAGCTGGCCGCGCTGGAGCGGCTCTCCGAGCACCTGCTGCCCGGCCGGTGGGCGGCGATCCGGCCGCCGTCGGCCAAGGAACTGGCGGCCACCCTGGTGCTCGCGCTGCCGCTGGCCGAGTGCTCGGTGAAGATCAGCGCCGGGCCGCCGGACGATCCGGCCGAGGACCTGTCCCGCAAGGTCTGGGCCGGCGTGGTGCCGGTCGTGGAGTCGCTCGGCCGCCCGGAGCCCGATCCGGCGCTCCGGTTCGACCTGCCGCCCCCGGAGTGGTGATGCGTTACCCGGAGCTGTCCTACTGGCTTTCCAGTGTGGACGAACCGCTGGTCCCGCGCCCGCCGCTGGCCGGGGACGCCGACGCCGACGTGGTGATCGTGGGGGCCGGCTACACCGGGCTGTGGACGGCGTACTACCTGGCCGGGGCCGACCCGACGCTGCGGATCACCGTCCTGGAGGCGGAGATCGCCGGGTACGGCGCGTCCGGGCGCAACGGCGGTTGGTGCTCCGCGCTCTTCCCCACCTCGCTGCCCGCGCTGGCCCGCCGGCACGGCCGGGACGCCGCGCTCGCCATGCAGCGCACCATGCAGGCCACGGTGCGCGAGGTCGGCCGGGTGGTCGCGGCCGAGGGCATCGACTGCGACTGGGCGTACGGCGGAACGGTGGTGCTCGCCCGGAGCGGCCCGCAGCTCGCCCGCGCCCGGGCGGCCGTCGAGGAGGCCCGGGAGTTCGGACTCGGCCCGGCGGACCTGGCGCTGCTGGACGCCGGCGAGGCGTCGGCCCGGTGCGCGGCCGACGGCGTGCTCGGCGGCACGTACACCCCGCACTGCGCGGCGGTGCATCCGGCGCGGCTGGTCCGCGGCCTGGCCCGGGCGGTGGAGCGGCGCGGGGTGACCATCCACGAGCGCACCCCGGTGACGGCGATCTCCCCCGGCGCGGCGGTGACCCCGGCCGGCACGGTACGGGCGCCGGTGGTGGTCCGGGCCACCGAGGGCTACACGCCGATGCTGCCCGGGCAGCGGCGCACGGTCGCGCCGGTCTACTCGCTGATGGTGGCCACCGAGCCGCTACCGGCCCGGACCTGGGAGCGGATCGGACTGGCCGAACGGGAGACCTTCTCCGACCACCGGCACGTCATCATCTACGGCCAGCGCACCGCCGACGGGCGGCTCGCCTTCGGCGGGCGGGGCGCCCCGTACCACTTCGGGTCCCGGGTCAGGCCGGGGTACGACCGGGAGCCACGGGTCTTCGCGGCGCTGCGCCGTACGCTCGGCGAGTTGTTCCCGGTGCTCGGCCCGGACGTGCCGGTGACGCACGCCTGGGGCGGGCCGCTCGGGGTGGCCCGGGACTGGGCGGCCTCGGTCGGCTACGACCCGGCCAGCGGGCTCGCCTGGGCCGGCGGGTACGTCGGCGACGGCGTCGGCACCAGCAACCTCGCCGGCCGTACGCTGGCCGACCTGATCCGGGGCGAGAACACCGACCTGACCGCCCTTCCCTGGGTCAACCACCGCTCCCCCCGGTGGGAGCCGGAGCCGCTGCGCTGGCTGGCCGTCAACGCCGGCCTCCGCCTGATGTTCTCCGCCGACGCCGCCGAACTCCGCTCCGGCCGCCCCTCCCGCCGCGCCGCCACCTTCTCCCACCTCCTCGGCCACTGATACGTGAGCCGGACGGCTTACGTATCAGTGATTGGGGGGGATTACGCGGAGGTG
>NZ_QGSW01000244.1:0-32044 GCF_003176715.1 Micromonospora sp. S4605 | reverse complement strand
GGGAGGGGTGGGGTTAGCTGGTGCGGTCGGCGATGTAGTCGCAGAGGGATTCGAGGGCGCGTCGGGCCGGGTTCTCCGGCAGCGGGGCGAGCTGGTCGCGGGCGTCCTCGGCGTAGCTGCGGACGGTCTCCCGGGCACGCTTGAGCGCCGGGCTCTCCCGCAGCAGGCCGAGCGCCTCCGCGTGCAGGTCGTCGTCGGTCACCGGGCCGGTGGCCAGGATCTCCCGCAGCCGCACCGAGGCGGCGTCGGCGTCGTCGGAGGCCAGCGCGTAGAGCACCGGCAGGGTCGGTACGCCCTCGCGCAGGTCGGTGCCCGGGGTCTTGCCCGACTGCACCGACTCGGAGGCGATGTCGAGCAGGTCGTCGGAGAGCTGGAAGGCGACGCCGATGGTCTCGCCGTAGCCGGCCAGCGCCTCGATGTGCTCCGGCGCGGCGCCGCCGAACATCCCGCCGAAGCGGGCCGAGGTGGCGATCAGCGAGCCGGTCTTGCCGGCGATCACGTCGAGGTAGTGCGCCACCGGGTCGTCACCGGGGCGGGGGCCGACCGTCTCGGCGATCTGGCCGTGCACCAGCCGCGCGAAGGTGCGCGCCTGCAGGCGTACCGCCTCGGCGCCCAGGTCGGCCGCGATGTCCGCGGCCCGGGCGAAGAGGTAGTCGCCGACCAGGATGGCGACCGAGTTGGTCCACCGCGAGTTGGCGCTGGGCGCGCCCCGGCGCACGGCGGCCTCGTCCATCACGTCGTCGTGGTAGAGCGTCGCCAGGTGGGTGAGCTCCATCACCACCGCGGCCGGTACGACCTGCGCGCCGGTCGGATCGCCGAACTGGGCGCCGAGCGCCACCAGCAGCGGCCGGAACCGCTTGCCGCCGGCCTCCACCAGGTGCCGGGCGGCCTCGGTGACGAACGGGTCGGCGCTGGCCACACTGGCCCGCAGCTCGACCTCGACGGCCTCCAGCAGGCCCAGCACGGACGCCTCGACGCGGGGATCGGCGAGATAGAGGCCGAGCGCGCCGAACTGACTCGTGCTCACCCGGCTCCGGCGGCCGCCGGAGCCGGTGGCACCTGAACGCTCGCCAGCCGGAATCACCACGCTATCCACCATGCCACACCCTCTCGACCTGCTCCGGACTGGGGATACGCGCCGGGGGCCGGCCCGCCGTGGCGGACCGGCCCCCGTGGGCCCGGACGACGGGTCACCGCACGAATTCGGCGGCCCCCGTGGCGAGGTCGAGCAGCGGCGCCGGGGCGACGCCGAGCACCAGGGTGGCGAGAACGCCGATCATGAGCGCGGCCGAGGTGAGGCCGCCCGGCACGGTGACCGTCGGGGTGGACTCGCCCGGCTCGGAGAGCCACATCATCACCACGACCCGCAGGTACGGGAAGGCCAGCACCATGCTGGTCAGCACGCCGGCGATCACCAGCCACGCCTGCCCGCCGTCGAGCGCCGGGCCGAACACCGCGAACTTGCTGGTGAAGCCGCTGGTCAGCGGGATGCCCGCGAAGGCCAGCAGGATGAAGGTGAACACCCCGGCGTAGAACGGCGAGCGCTTGCCCAGCCCGGCCCAGCGGGACAGGTGGGTGGCCTCCCCGTCGGCGTCCCGCACCAGGGTCACCACGGCGAACGCGGCGAGCACCGAGAAGCCGTACGCGACCAGGTAGAACATGGTCCCGGAGAGCCCCTCCCGGTTCGGCGCCAGCACGCCGACCAGCAGGTAGCCGGCGTTCGCGATGGACGAGTAGGCGAGCAGCCGCTTGATGTCGGTCTGGGTGACCGCGAGCACCGCGCCGACCAGCATGGTCAGCACCGCGACCGCGCCGAGCACCGGGGTGAAGTCCCACCGGGCCCCGTCGAAGGCGACGTGGAACACCCGCAGCAGGGCGCCGAACGCGGCGACCTTGGTGCAGGCGGCCATGAAACCGGTGATCGGGGTCGGCGCGCCCTGGTAGACGTCCGGAGTCCAGACGTGGAACGGGGCGGCCGCCGCCTTGAACAGCAGACCGATGCTGAGCAGCGCCATGCCGGCGAAGAGCAGCAGCGGGCTGGCCGTGGACTCGGCCACGGCGGCGTTGATGGTGGCGAAGTCGACCCCGGCCGCGCCGTTCGGGATGCCCGCGGTGAAGCCGTAGACCAGGGCCACCCCGAACAGGAAGAAGGCCGAGGCGTACGCGCCGAGCATGAAGTACTTCAGCGCGGCCTCCTGGCTCAGCAGTCGCCGGCGGCGGGCCAGCGCGCAGAGCAGGTAGAGCGGCAGCGAGAAGACCTCGAGCGCGATGAACATGGTCAGCAGGTCGTTCGCCGCCACGAAGATCAGCATGCCGCCGATCGCGAAGGTGGTCAGCGGGTAGACCTCGGTGGCCCCGTTCACGCCCTCGGCCTGCCGCCGGTCGTCGGCGGACTCGGCGGGGAACGCGGCCTGGGCGACGAACGCGCCGCCGCGCTCCACCGAGCGCTCACCGATGAGCAGCAGCGCCATCGCGGCGAGCACCAGGATCGCGCCCTGGAGGAAGAGCGTCGGCCCGTCCACCGCGATCGCCCCGCCGATGGTGATCAGCCGGTCGTCGGCGTTCAGCACCACCATGGTGAGCGCGCCGAGCACCGCCAGCAGCGCCAGCGTCAGCTGCACCAGGTGCCGCAGCCGCCGGGGCACGAACGCCTCGACCAGCACGCCGAGCAACGCGGCGCCCAGCATGATCAGGCTCGGCGCGAGCGCCGCGTAGTCGATCGAGGGCAGTTTGAGTTCACTCACTTTGCGGCCTCCTGGACGGTGCCGACCGAGGGCGCAGGGTCGGTGCTGCCGACGTCCTGCATGGTCGCCTGGATGGCGGGGTTGATCACGTCGGTGACCGGCTTCGGGTAGAACCCGAGCAGCACGATCAGCGCGATCAGGGGTGCGACCACGACCTTCTCGCGCAGGTTGAGGTCACGCCGCATGCCGTCGACCTCGGTCAGCGCCGGGTTGAGCGTGCCCTGCGTGGTGCGCTGCACCATCCAGAGCACGTACGCCGCGGCCAGGATGATGCCGAGCGTGGCGATGACCGCTACCGGCTTGTTCACCGTGAAGGTGCCGATCAGCACCAGGAACTCGGAGACGAACGGCGCGGTGCCGGGCAGCGCCAGCGAGGCGAGACCGGCGAAGAAGAGCACCCCGGCCAGCAGCGGCACCAGCTTGCCGGCGCCGCCGAAGTCGCTCACCAGCGCCGAGCCCCGCCGGGCCACGAACATGCCCACCACCAGGAAGAGCAGGCCGGTGGCGAGGCCGTGGTTGACCATGTAGAGCACCGCGCCGGTGCCCGCCTGGGTGGTGAAGGCGAAGATGCCCACCCCGATGAAGCCGAAGTGCGCGATTGACGTGTACGACACCAGCCGCTTCAGGTCGTTCTGGCCGACCGCCAGCAGCGCGGCGTAGATGATGCCGATCAGGCCGAGCGCCAGCGCCCACGGGGCGAACCACTTGGCGGCGTCCGGGAAGAGCGGCAGGCAGTAGCGCAGGATGCCGAACGTGCCGACCTTGTCCAGCACGCCGACCAGCAGCGCGGCCGCGCCCGCGGGCGCCGCCCCACCGGCGTCCGGCAGCCAGGTGTGGAACGGGAAGAACGGCGCCTTGATCGCGAACGCGAGGAAGAAGCCGAGGAACAGCCAGCGCTCGGTGCCGGTGGAGATGTCCACCTGGGACAGCGCCTGCCAGTCGAAGGTCTTGCCGCCGACCACCCAGAGACCGATCACCGCGGCGAGCATGAACAGACCGCCGACCAGCGAGTAGAGGAAGAACTTCACCGCCGCGTACTGCCGCTGGTGGCCGCCGTAGCTGCCGATCAGGAAGTACATCGGCACCAGCATGACCTCGAAGAACACGTAGAACAGGAAGACGTCGGCGGCGGCGAAGACGCCGATCATCGTGCACTCGAGGACGAGCAGCAGCGCGAAGTAGACCGGCACCGACCGCTTGGACGACTCGGCGTCGTGCCAGGAGGCCAGGATCACCAGCGGCACCAGCACCGCGATCAGCATCAGCATCACCAGCGCGATGCCGTCGGCGGCGAAGGTGAAGTTGACGCCCCAGTTCGGGATCCACGGGTAGGACTCGCGGAACTGGAACCGGTCACCACCGACCTTGAAGGCCACCCACATGACCACCGACAGCGCCAGCACCAGCACCGACCAGCCGAGCGCGACCTGCTTGGCCAGCTCCGGCCGCGACCGCGGCAGCAGGGCCACCACCAGGGCGCCGACCAGCGGCGCCACGGTGAGCACCGAGAGGAACGGGAAGTCGGACATTATGCGGCCTTACCTCCGTCGTCACTGCGCGGTCCGCCGGTGACGGCCGCCTGGAAGAGGTCGATCACGCCAGCCACCCCGCCTCGACGGCCAGGAAGGCCGCCAGCACCAGCAGCGCGCCGGTCAGGATCGAGGTGGCGTACGACCGGACGAAGCCGGTCTGCAGCCGCCGGAGCCGACCGGAGCCGCCGCCGACCGCCGCGGCGAGGCCGTTGACCAGCCCGTCCACGCCCCGGTTGTCGAGGTAGACCAGCGCCCGGGTGAGGAAGATGCCCGGCTTCTCGAAGACCGCCTCGTTGAACGCGTCGGTGTAGAGGTTCTTTCGCGCGGCGGTGACCAGCACCCCGGCCGGCTGCGGCTCGGTGGCCGTGCCGGCCCGGAACAGGAACCAGGCGAGCCCGGCGCCGAGCACGGTGACCAGCAGCGACAGCACGGTGATCACGGTGTGCGAGAGCACCGCGTGGTGGCCCTCCTCCTGGCCGCCGAGGCCGGCGGTGGCCGCCAGCCAGTCCGGCACCGAGGTGGCGAGCAGGAAGCCGGCCCCGACCGAGCCCACGGCGAGCAGGATCAGCGGGATGGTCATCAGCTTCGGCGACTCGTGCGGGTGCTCGATGTCCTCGGTCCAGCGCTTCGGACCGTGGAAGGTGAGCACGAAGAGCCGGGTCATGTAGAACGCGGTCAGCCCGGCGCCGAGCAGCGCGGCCATGCCGAAGAGCCAGGCCGTCCAGTCCTCCCGCTCGAACGCGGCCACGATGATCGGCTCCTTGGAGAAGAAGCCGGAGAACGGGAACATGCCGATGATGGCGAGCCAGCCCATCATGAAGGTGATCCAGGTGACCTTCATGTACTTCGACAGCCCGCCGAAGCGGCGGATGTCGACCTGGTCGTTCATCCCGTGCATGACCGAGCCGGCCCCGAGGAACATGTTGGCCTTGAAGAAGCCGTGCGCCAGCAGGTGCACGATGGCCAGCGCGTACGCCGCGCCGCCGAGCCCGACGCCGAGGAACATGTAGCCGATCTGGCTCACCGTCGACCAGGCCAGCACCCGCTTGATGTCGTCCTTGGCCGCGCCGATGACACAGCCGATCAGCAGGGTCAGCGCGCCGACGCTGACCACCACCAGCTGGAGCGTCGAGTTGGCCGAGAAGATCGGGTTGGACCGGGCGATCAGGTAGACGCCGGCGGTGACCATGGTGGCGGCGTGGATGAGCGCCGACACCGGGGTCGGGCCCTCCATCGCGTCCGGCAGCCACGCCTGGAGCGGGAACTGGCCGGACTTACCGGTCGCGCCGAGCAGCAGCAGCAGGCCGAGCACCAGCACGGTGGTCGCGGTCAGCGAGCCGACCCCGTTGAACACCTCGTCGTACTGGGTGGTGCCGAGGGTGGCGAACATGATGAAGATGCCGATCGCCAGGCCGGCGTCGCCGACCCGGTTCATCAGGAACGCCTTCTTGCCGGCGGTGGCCGCGCTCGGCCGCTCGTACCAGAAGGAGATCAGCAGGTACGACGCCAGACCGACGCCCTCCCAGCCGAAGTAGAGCATCACGTAGTTGTTGCCGAGCACCAGCAGCAGCATGGCGGCGACGAACAGGTTGAAGTACCCGAAGAAGCGCCGCCGGCCCGCGTCGTGGGCCATGTACTCGACCGCGTAGAGGTGGATCAGGAAACCCACCCCGGTGATCAGCAGGACGAAGACCGCGGCCAGCGGGTCGAAGAGCAGACCGAAGTCCACCCGCAGGCCGCCGACCGTAATGAAGTCCCACAGGCTCAGCTCGACCGACTTGTTCTCCAGGCCCCGCAGCTGGAAGAAGTAGGTCAGGCCGAGCAGGAAAGCGGCGCCGATGGCCGCCACGCCGAGCCAGTGCCCCCAGCGGTCGGCCCGCCGGCCGAGTAGCAGCAGGACCGCCGCGCTGACCAGCGGGATGGCCACCAGCAGCCAGACGCTGCCCAGCAGCCCGTCCGCCGCCGCATAGGTGACGGCGCCGGCCGGCTCGGCCGGGGCGTTCGCAAGAATCTCCACCACCGCAGGCCCCTCAGTACTTCAGCAGGTTGGCGTCGTCGACGCTCGCCGAGCGCCGGGTCCGGAAGATCGACATGATGATCGCGAGCCCGACCACGACCTCGGCCGCGGCCACCACCATCACGAAGAACGCCATGATCTGGCCGTTGAGGTCACCGTTGATCCGGCTGAAGGTGACCAGCGTCAGGTTGGCCGCGTTGAGCATCAGCTCGACGCACATGAACAGCACGATCGCGTTGCGCCGGATCAGCACCCCGGCCGCGCCGATGGTGAACAGCACCGCGGCGAGGACCAGGTAGTAGTTCGGCTCGACCGAGAAGAACCCGTCCATTACTTGTCCGTCCCCTTCAGCGCGGTCTCCTCGGCGGTCAGCTCGCGCACCGGCAGGATCTCCGGGGTGCTCCGCTCGGTCAGCCGGCCGTCCGGCAGCCGGGCCGGGGTGGCCACCGAGGAGGAGGTGGCGAAGACGCCGGGGCCGGGCTTCGGGCCGGGGTAGTTGCCCGGCCGGAAGCGGGCCCGCATGGTCGCCGGCTGGTCGAGCTTGTCCTGCTTGCGCCGCTCGACGTGGGCCAGCACCATGGCGCCGATCGCCGCCGTGATCAGCAGGGCCGAGGTGAGCTCGAAGGCGAAGACGTACTTGGTGAACAGCAGCCGGGCGATGCCCTGCACGTTCCCCTCGGCGTTCGGCTCGGCCAGGCCGACCGCGGTGACCCCGTCCAGCCCTCGGTAGAGGCCGGTGCCGACCAGGCCGGCGAAGCCGAGCGCCAGCAGCAGCGCCGCGGTCCGCTGCCCGCGCAGCGTCTCGATCAGCGAGTCCGACGCGTCCCGGCCGACCAGCATCAGCACGAACAGGAACAGCATCATGATCGCGCCGGTGTAGACGATGATCTGCACCATGCCGATGAACGGCCCGGCCTGGAGCACGTAGAACACGCCGAGGCAGAGCATGGTCAGCACCAGCCAGAGCGCCGAGTGCACGGCGTTGCGGGCGGCGACCATCCCGATCCCGCCGATCAGCGCCAGCGGGGCGAGGATCCAGAAGGTGACCGCCTCGCCAGTGGAAACCGAGCCCGCCGCGGCGAGCACCGTCTGCGTGGTCATGCTCCGTCTCCCTTGCCCGCGGTGGCCCGCTGGGCGTGCTGCTCGGCGCCGGGGAAGGTCACGCCGGGGTGCTCCTCCACCTGGTACCGCCCGGGGCCCATCGGGGAGCGCTCGGCCCCGGCCGAGGTGCCCGGGTTCTCCAGCGCGCCGACGTAGTAGTCCTTCTCGCTGTCGCCGAGCCGCATCGGGTGCGGCGGCTGCTCCATGCCCGGCAGCAGCGGCGCGAGCAGCTGCTCCTTGGTGAAGATCAGGTCCTGCCGGTTGTCCCGGGCCAGCTCGTACTCGTTGCTCATGGTGAGCGAACGGGTCGGGCAGGCCTCGATGCACAGGCCGCAGAAGATGCACCGGGCGTAGTTGATCTGGTAGACGCTGGCGTACCGCTCACCGGGCGAGAAACGCTGCTCGTCGGTGTTGTCGCCACCCTCGACGTAGATCGCGTCCGCCGGGCAGGCCCAGGCGCACAGCTCGCACCCGATGCACTTCTCCAGCCCGTCCGGGTGCCGGTTGAGGATGTGCCGCCCGTGGTAGCGCGGCGCCGAGACCGGCGGCTTGAACGGGTAGTCGGTGGTGACGACCTTCCTGAACATGTGCGAGAAGGTGACCCCGAAGCCCTTGAACGTTCCGGTGATCGCGCCCACGTCACACCTCCCTGGAGTCCGTGCCGGCGGCGATGTTGGCCGGCTCCCGCTCGGCGACCACGCGCCTGGTGCGCGGGCTCGGTGGTACCTGCAGGTCCATCGGCGGCAGCGGGAAGCTGCCGTGCGGCCGGTTGTTGACCTGTTCCTGGACCGTCGGCTTGGGCTGCGGCTTGCGGCTCGGCCACAGCAGCGTGGCGATCAGCAGCAGGCCGGCCGGGATGCCGACCGCGATCAGCTTGCCCTGGGTGTCCCAGTCCTCGATCGAGCGCAGCCCGGCGAGCACCAGGATCCAGACCAGGTTGATCGGCAGCAGCACCTTCCAGCCGAACCGCATGAACTGGTCGTAGCGCAGCCGGGGCAGCGTGCCCCGCAGCCAGACGAAGACGAAGACCAGCGCGATCACCTTGCCGAAGAACCACAGCATCGGCCACCAGCCGGAGTTGGCGCCCTCCCAGAGGGTGATCGGCCACGGCGCGTGCCAGCCGCCGAGGAAGAGCGTCACGGTGACCGCGGACATGGTCACCATGGCGACGTACTCGCTGAGCATGAAGAGCGCGAACTTCAGCGAGCTGTACTCGGTCATGTAGCCCGCGACCAGCTCGGACTCGGCCTCGGGCAGGTCGAACGGCGCCCGGTTGGTCTCTCCGACGGTGGCGATGAAGAAGATGACGAAGCTCGGCAGCAGCAGGATCGCGTACCAGCCGGGCGCCGGCAGCTCGGTGCCGAACAGGGTCAGCCGGGTGGCGTCGCCCTGGGCGGCGACGATCCCGCTGGTCGACATCGTGCCGGCGGTCATGAACACCGCCACGATGCTCAGCCCCATGGCGACCTCGTACGAGATCATCTGGGCGCTGGAGCGCAGGCCGCCGAGCAGCGGGTAGGTCGAGCCGGAGGCCCAGCCGCCGAGCACGATGCCGTAGATGCCCATCGAGGAGCAGGCGAGGATCACCAGCACCGCCACCGACACGTCGGTGACCTGCAGCGGCGTCCAGTGGCCGAAGATGCTCACCATCGGGCCGAACGGCACCACCGACAGGGTGGTGACCGCGCAGATCACCGAGATGGTGGGCGCGAAGAAGAAGACGACCTTGTCGGCCGCCTTCGGCAGGATGTCCTCCTTGAAGGCCATCTTCAGGCCGTCGGCGAGGGTCTGCAGCAGGCCGAACGGGCCAGCCTGGTTGGGGCCGGGCCGCACCGCCATCCGGCCCACGACCCGCCGCTCGAACCAGACGCCGAGCAGCGTGGCGAGCACGGCGAAGACGAAGGCGAAGAGAACCTTGCCGAGGACGAGCCACCACGGGTCCCGGCCGAAGTCGGCCAGCGTCGGGTCCTGCGCCAGGTAGACCGCGTTCACTGGATTGCACCCCCTGCGTTGAGGAGCGGGCCGGGGCGGCCGGCGGCGTCCGCGGCCACCGCCGCGGCCGAGATCCGGACCACCGTGCCGGAGCTGGCGCCGAGGCCGCGCCGGACGGTCGAGCCGGGTGAGTTGGTGGGCAGCCAGACGACGCCGTCGGGCATTTCGGTGATCGCCGCCGGCAGGGTCAGCGCCCCCCGGTCGGTGCCCACCGTGACCGGGTCGCCGTCGGCGACGCCGAGCGCCTCGGCGGTGCCCTTGCCCAGCCGGACCACCGGCGGGCGGGCGGTGCCGGCGAGGTGCTCGTCGCCGTCGGTGAGGCTGCCCAGGTCGATCAGCTGGTGCCAGGTCGCCAGCACCGCCTCGCCCGCGCCGGGCGTCGGCACCGTGGCCGGCTCCACCGCCGGGGCGGCGGGCCGCTCGAGCCGGGTGGGCGGCAGCCCGCCCAGCTCGCGCCGGACGCTGAGCACGTCGCCGGTGCCCAGCCGCACGTCGAGCTGCGCGGCCAGCGCGTCCAGCACCCGGCCGTCGCTCATCGCGGCGGTCTGCAGCACCGCCTCGAAGGTGCGCAGCCGGCCCTCCCAGTCCAGGAAGCTGCCGGCCTTCTCGTCCACCGGGGCGACCGGGAAGACCACGTCCGCGCGCCGGGCCACCGCGCTGTTGCGCAGCTCCAGGCTGACCAGGAACGGGACCGTGTCCAGCGCCTGCTCAGCCAGCCGCGGGTCGGCCAGGTCGGCCGGGTCGACGCCGGCCACCACCAGCGCGCCGAGCTGGCCGTTGGCGGCCGCCGCGATGATGCCGTCGGTGTCCCGGCCGGCCTGGCTGGGGATCACCCCGGCCGCGATGTCCCACGCCTCGCCCAGCTCGGCCCGGGCGGCCGGCTCGGTGACCAGGCGGCCGCCGGGGAGCAGGTTGGGCAGGCAGCCCGCGTCGACCGCGCCGCGGTCACCCGCGCGCCGGGGCACCCAGGCCAGCCGGGCCCCGGTACGCCGGGCCACGTCGGCCGCCGCGGACAGGCCGCCCGGCACCTCGGCGAGCCGCTCGCCGACGATCAGGATGGCGCCCTCGGCGCTCAGTGCCTCGGCGACCGTGGCGTGCTCGGCGAGCACGCTGGCTTCCTCGCCCGGCACCACCCGGGCCAGCTTGGCGCCGAGCTTCTCCAGGCCGCGCGTCGCGAACGGCGCGATCGCGTACACCGTCAGCTTCTTCTTCAGGTACGCCTTGCGCAGCCGCAGGAAGAGGATCGGGCACTCCTCCTCCGGCTCCAGGCCGACCAGCACCACCGCCGGCGCGTTCTCCACGTCGGCGTAGGTGACGTCGGTGACCCCGGCGACCGAGCTGGCCAGGAACTCGGCCTCCTCGCGGGAGACCGGCCGGGCCCGGAAGTCGATGTCGTTGGTGTTCAGCGCGACCCGGGCGAACTTCGCGTACGCGTAGGCGTCCTCGACGGTCAGTCGGCCGCCGGTGAGCACCGCGGTGCCCTGACCGCCGTCCCGGGCGGCGCGCAGCCCTTCGGCGGCGACGGTGAGCGCCTCGCTCCAGGACGCCTCGCGCAGCTCACCGGTGCGCTGGTCGCGGACCAGCGGGGTGGTGAGCCGGTCGAAGGCGCGGGTGTACTGGAAGCCCCACCGTCCCTTGTCGCAGTTCCACTCCTCGTTCACCGCCGGGTCGTCGCCGGCCAGCCGGCGCAGCACCTTGCCGCGCCGCCAGTCGGTGCGCTGCGCGCAGCCGGCCGAGCAGTGCTCGCACACGCTCGGGGTGGAGACCAGGTCGAACGGGCGGGCCCGGAACCGGTACTGGGCGCCGGTCAGCGCGCCGACCGGGCAGATCTGCACGGTGTTGCCGGAGAAGTAGGAGTTGAACGGCACGTCGCCGTCCCCGTCCTCCGCGCCGTACGCGTCGTCCCGGTAGATGTTGATCTCTTCGGCGGACGACCGGTTCATCAGGTCGATGAACTTGTCGCCGGCGATCTCCTCCGAGAACCGGGTGCACCGCTGGCAGAGCACGCAGCGCTCCCGGTCCAGCAGCACCTGGGTGCTGATCTCCAGCGGCTTCTCGTACTCCCGCTTGTGCTCGTGGAACCGGGAGTCGGTGCGGCCGGTGGACATCGCCTGGTTCTGCAGCGGGCACTCGCCGCCCTTGTCGCACATCGGGCAGTCGAGCGGGTGGTTGAGCAGCAGCAGCTCCATGACCCCCTCCTGCGCCTTCTTGGCGACCGGAGAGGTGAGCTGGGTGCGAACCACCATGCCGTCGGCGACGGTCTGGGTGCAGGAGGCGACCGGCTTGCGCTGCCCCTCCACCTCGACCAGGCACTGCCGGCACGCGCCGGCCGGGGCCAGCAGCGGGTGGTCGCAGAACCGGGGGATCTCGATCCCCATCTCCTCCGCGACGCGGATCAGCAGCGCGCCCTTGGGGGCGGTGACCTCGATCCCGTCGATGGTGAGCGTGACGGTCTCGGTCTGCTTGGCTACGTCGGTCATTAGTGGGCTCCCACCAGCTGCTTGTCCGACAGCTTCGGCGCGGTACGACCCTCGATGTAGTCGAGGTAGTCCTGCTTGAAGTACTTCAGCGACGAGGTCACCGAGCTGGTCGCGCCGTCACCCAGGCCGCAGAACGAACGGCCGAGGATGTTGTCGCAGGTGTCCAGCAGGGTGTCCAGGTCCTCGTGGGTGCCCTGGCCGGAGAGGATCCGCCGGTAGACCCGGACCATCCAGTAGTTGCCCTCGCGGCACGGGGTGCACTTGCCGCACGACTCGTGGTGGTAGAACTCCAGCCACCGGTAGGTCGCGTAGACCGGGCAGTCCTGGTCGGAGAAGATCTGGGTGGCCGTGGTGCCGAGGATGGACCCGGCCGCCGCCACCGATTCGAAGTCCAGCGGCACGTCCAGGTGCTCGGCGGTGAGCAGCGGCGTCGACGAGCCGCCCGGGGTCCAGAACCGCAGGTTGTGCCCGGGCTGCATCCCGCCGGCCAGCTCCAGCAGCTCGCGCAGGGTGATGCCCATCGAGCACTCGTACTGGCCCGGGTTGGCGATCCGGCCGGAGAGCGAGTAGATCATCGGCCCGGAGGACTTCTCCGTGCCCATGCTCTTCCACCAGTCGGCGCCGCCCAGCACGATGTACGGCACGCTGGCGATGGTGCCGACGTTGTTCACCACGGTCGGGCTGGCGTACAGGCCGTGGGTGGCCGGGAAGGGCGGGCGCAGCCGGGGCTGGCCGCGGAAGCCCTCCAGCGAGTCCAGCAGCGCGGTCTCCTCGCCGCAGATGTACGCCCCGGCGCCGGAGTGCACCACCAGCTCCAGGTCGAACTTGGAGCCGAGGATGTTCTTGCCGAGGTAGCCCTTGGCGTACGCCTCCTGGACCGCGTTGCGCAGCCGGCGCGCGGCGTGCACCGCCTCGCCCCGGATGTAGATGTAGGCGCGGTTGGCCCGGATCGCGTACGACGCAATGATCACGCCCTCGACCAGCGAGTGCGGGTCGTGCGTCATCAGCGGCAGGTCCTTGCAGGTGCCCGGCTCGCCCTCGTCGGCGTTCACCACCAGGTAGTGCGGCTTGCCGTCACCCTGCGGGATGAAGCCCCACTTCAGACCGGTGGGGAAGCCGGCGCCGCCGCGACCGCGCAGGCCGGAGTCCTTGACCAACTGGATCAGGTCGTCCGGGTGGGCCTTGAGCGCCTTGCGCAGCGCCGCGTAGCCGTCCAGCTTCTCGTAGGTGCCGATCCGCCAGGCGTCCGGCGACAGCCAGCGCTTGGTGAGCACGGGAGTGAGCTTGGCCAGCGTCTCCCGTCGAGGCGTCGTCACTTCTGAGCCTCCTTGAGGTTGCGCTCCTGCGCCCCGGCCTCGTCGCCGGCGGGCTTGCCGTCCCCTGCGGGCGGGTTGGCGGCCGTGCCGGCCGCCTCCGCCGCTTGGGCGTCGCGCGGCGACGGCGGCACACCGTCGGTGGGGACCTTGGTGCCGGGGGCGTCCGGGACCGCGGTCCGTGCGTCCGGCTGGCGGGTCTCCGCCGTCCGTACCTGCGGGTTCTTGGCGTCCGGCGCCTTCACGTCGCGGGTGGTGCTGCCGGTCGCGGCGGCCGGTTCGGCCTTCGCCGCCTCGGCCTTCGCCTTCGCCGCGGCCGCGTCGGCCTCGGCCTTGCTGCGGATCGGCGTGTTCGGGTCGAAGCCCGGCACCGAGATGCCGTGCTCCTGCGCCAGCCGCAGGCCGCGCAGGGTCGGCTCGCCCGGCCCGCCGTCGGCGACCGCGCCGTCCCGCTCGTCGGCGAAGCCGGCGAGCTGCACCGCCATCTCCTTGAGCGTGCACAGCCGGGCACCCCGGGTCGGCATCGGCCGGCCGCCGGCGCGCAGCTCGTCGACCACACCGACGGCCGCCTGCGGGTCCACGTTGTCGAAGAAGTCGTAGTTGACGGTCATCACCGGGCCGTAGTCGCAGGCCGCCAGGCACTCGGCGTGCTCCAGGGTGATCTTCCCGTCGGCGGTGGTCTCGTCGTGCCCGACGCCGAGGTGCTCGGCGAGGGTGTCGTAGACCTCCTGGCCACCGAGCACGTTGCACATCGTGTTGGTGCAGACGCTCACCAGGTAGTCGCCGGTCGGCCGGCGCTTGTACATGGTGTAGAAGGTGGCCACCGCACCGACCTGGGCCTTGTTCAGCCCCAGCACCTCGGCGCAGAACTCCACCCCGGCCGGGGAGACGTAGCCCTCCTCGGACTGCACCAGGTGCAGCAGCGGCAGCAGCGCCGAGCGGGACCGGTCCGCCGGGTAACGGGCGATGATCTCCCGCGCCCGCTGCCGGGTCTCTTCGGTGAAAACACTCATCGGTCACAACCACCCATCACGGGGTCCAGCGAGGCGCCGCCGGCGATCACGTCGGCGATCAGGCCGCCCTCGGCCATGGCCGGGAGGGCCTGCAGGTTGACGAAGCTCGGCTCCCGGTAGTGCACCCGGTACGGCCGGGTGCCACCGTCGGAGACCGCGTGCACGCCCAGCTCGCCACGGGGCGACTCGATGCCCACGTAGACCTGGCCCGGCGGCACCCGGAAGCCTTCGGTAACCAGCTTGAAGTGGTGGATCAGCGACTCCATGGACTGGCCCATGATCTTCGCGACGTGCTCCAGCGAGTTGCCCATGCCGTCGACGCCGATGGCCAGCTGCGCCGGCCAGGCGATCTTCTTGTCGGCCACCATCACCGGGCCGGGCTTGAGCCGGTCCAGCGCCTGCTCGACCAGCTTGAGCGACTCCCGGATCTCGGCCAGCCGGACCAGGTAACGGCCCCACACGTCGCCGTCGGTGTGCGTCGGGACGTCGAACTCGTACGTCTCGTAGCCGCAGTACGGCATGGTCTTGCGCAGGTCCCAGGCCAGCCCGGCGGAGCGCAGCACCGGCCCGGTCACGCCGAGCGCGAGGCAGCCGGTCACGTCGAGCACCGCGACGTTCTTCGTCCGCTCGAGCCAGATCGGCTGGCCGGAGAGGAGGTTCTCGTACTCCTTGAGCCGCTTCGGCATCAGCTTCAGGAACTCGCGGATCTTGACGATCGCCTCGTCCGGCACGTCCTGCGCCACGCCGCCCGGCCGGACGTACGCGTGGTTCATCCGCAGGCCGGTGATGATCTCGAAGATCTCGAGGATGTGCTCCCGCTCCCGGAAGCCGTAGAGCATCATGTTGATCGCGCCCAGCTCCATGGCGGTGGTGGCCACCCAGACCAGGTGCGAGGAGATCCGGTTCAGCTCCATCATGAGGACCCGGATGGTGGTCGCCCGCTCGGTGATCTGCTCGGTGATCCCGAGCAGCTTCTCCACCGCCAGCGCGTACGCCGTCTCGTTGAAGATCGGGGAGAGGTAGTCCATCCGGGTCACGAAGGTGCTGCCCTGGACCCAGTTGCGGTACTCGAGGTTCTTCTCGATGCCGGTGTGCAGGTAGCCGACCACCGAGCGGGCCTCGCGGACCGTCTCACCCTCGAGTTCGAGGATCAGCCGAAGCACACCGTGCGTGGACGGGTGCTGCGGACCCATGTTGACAACGATCCGCTCGTCGTTGATCGGGTCGGTGCCGGAGACCACGCTGTCCCAGTCCCCGCCGGTGACGGTGAAGACCTTGCCCTCGGCGGTCTCCCGCTCGGTCGCGTAGTTGGACGTGCTCACTGGTACGACCTCCTCCGGTCCGGCGGCGGAATCTCGGCGCCCTTGTACTCCACCGGCACGCCGCCGAGCGGGTAGTCCTTGCGCTGCGGGTGCCCCTCCCAGTCGTCCGGCATCAGGATCCGGGTCAGGTTGGGGTGGCCGTCGAAGACGATGCCGAACATGTCGTACGCCTCGCGCTCCTGCCAGTCCGCGGTCGGGTAGATCGCGGTGACGCTGGGCAGGTGCGGGTCCTCGGCGGAGACCGCGGCCTCCAGCCGCACCGTGCGGCGGTAGGTCATCGAGGTGAGCTGGTAGACGACGTGCAGCCGGCGGGCATCGGCGCCGAGGTAGTCCACCCCGGACACCGACGAGCAGAGCTCGAAGCGGAGCGCGAGGTCGTCGCGCATCACCTGGCAGACCTCGGCGATCCGCTCGGGGCGGACGTGCAGGGTCAGCTCACCCCGGTCGACCACGACCTTCTCGATCGCGTCGGCGAAGGCCGGGTACGCCTCCTCCAGCGCGTCGCGCACCTCGTCGAAGTAGCCGCCGTACGGCCGGGGCGAGTCCTCGATCGCGCGGCGCGGGCGGACCAGGCCGCCGTAGCCGGACACGTCGCCGGTGCCCTGGTTGCCGAACATGCCGCGACCGGCCGGGCTGGCCGGCGGGTACTCCGCCGGCGCTCCGCTGGTGGCGCCGGCCGGCGTGACCGGTACCGGTACGCCGCCGTCGTTGGGTGCGGTCACCGTGCCTGCCCTCCGTTCACGACTGCGGGGCTCCGCTCCGCCGCACTGCTCGCGTTCACCGCGACCCTCCGTGCTGCAGGTGGTTCTGGGCCTTCATCCAGTTCTCGATCCGCAACTGCTCCTCGCGACCCTCACGGACGGCCTGCGTCCACTCGGCCCGCCGGGCCTTGTCGCTGCGGTACGACGAGGGCATCGAGCCGTACGGGACAACCGGGACGTCACCACGGGCCTTGCGCGCCTCGAGCATCTTCCGGCCGTTCGGGCCGAGCGGCTCATGCATGATCTTCTCGCGCAGCTTGAGCACCGCGTCGATGAGCATCTCGGGCCGGGGCGGGCAGCCGGGGAGATACATGTCGACCGGGACGATGTGGTCGACGCCCTGCACGATGGCGTAGTTGTTGAACATGCCGCCGCTGCTGGCGCAGACGCCCATGGAGATTACCCAGCGGGGCTCGGCCATCTGGTCGTAGATCTGGCGCAGCACCGGGGCCATCTTCTGGCTCACCCGGCCGGCCACGATCATCAGGTCGGCCTGCCGCGGCGAGGCGCGGAAGACCTCCATGCCCCAACGGCCCATGTCGTAGTGCGGGCCGCCGGCCGCCATCATCTCGATCGCACAGCACGCCAAGCCGAAGGTGGCACCCCAGACCGACGTCTTCCGCGACCAGTTGACCAGCTTCTCCACCGAGGTGAGCAGGACACCGGCGGGAAGCTTCTCCTCGATACCCATCTGAGGTTCCTCCCTCAGTCCCAGTCCAGGCCGCCGCGCCGCCACACGTAGGCGTACGCGACGAAGACCGCGACGATGAACAGGACCATCTCCACGAAGCCGAAGATCGGCAGGGCGTCGAACGAGACCGCCCAGGGGTAGAGGAAGATGATCTCGATGTCGAAGACGATGAAGAGCATCGCCGTCAGGTAGAACTTGATCGGGAACCGCCCGCCGCCGACCGGCTGAGGGCTGGGCTCGATGCCGCACTCGTACGCCTCGAGCTTGGCCTTGTTGTAGCGCCGGGGGCCGGCGAAGCGGGCGGCCGCCACGGAGAACAGCGCGAACGCCGCGGCGATGGCGAACAGCCCGATGATCGGTGCGTAAGGGGAGAGCGTCATCGTTATCTCCTGCTCGTCCTTCCCTGCCCTCGGTGCTTGACAAAAATCACACTATTCACGTCCCATTCGGCGACCTGCGCCGGGGGGCCGATCTCTGTGTTCCGGGCCCGCGTCCGTCACGGACCGTCGATCCGGTGGTCACACGGCCGGAGCCACCTTCGTCATCGCGTTGATGACCCGGTCCATCGCGTCCCCGCCACGGGGGTCGGTCAGGTTGGCCAGCAGCTTGAGGACGAAGCGCATCAGCATCGGGTGCGGCATGCCGTGCTTGGTGGCCATCCGCATGATCTCCGGGCGGCCGATCAGCTTCACGAAGATGCCGCCGAGCCGGTAGTAGCCGCCGAACCGCGCCTTGAGCTCGGTCGGGTACGCCGCCAGCGCCCGCTCCCGCTCGGCGCCCGCCGGCCGGGCCAGCGCCTGCACCGCGATCTCCGCGGCCAGCTCGCCGGACTCCATCGCGTACGCGATGCCCTCGCCGTTGAACGGGTTGACCATGCCGCCGGAGTCGCCGACCAGCATCACCCCGCGGGTGTAGTGCGGCACCCGGTTGAAGCCCATCGGCAGCGCGGCGCCGAGGATCGGGCCCTCCGCGTTGGCCTCGTCGGTCATGCCCCAGTCGGCCGGGGTGTTCGCCAGCCAGTCGGTCAGCAGCCGCCGGTAGTTGGTCTTGCCGAAGGCCGACGAGGAGTTGAGCACGCCGAGGCCGACGTTGACCCGGCCGTCACCGAGGCCGAAGATCCAGCCGTACCCGGGCAGCAGGTTGTCGCCGCTGTCCTTGCTGCGCAGTTCCAGCCAGGACTCCAGGTAGTTGTCGTCGTGCTTGGCCGGGCAGCGGTAGTAGCGCCGCACCGCGACCCCGATCGGCCGGTCCTCCCGCTTGGCCAGCCCGAGGGCGAGCGGGAACCGGCCGGAGACGCCGTCGGCCGCGACCACCAGCGGCGCGTGGAAGGTCGCGGGGGCCTTGTCCGGGCCCACCTCCGCCTCGACGCCGATCACCCGGCCGTCCGGGTCGAGCACCGGGCCGGTGACGTTCACGCTGGTCCGCAGCTTGGCGCCGGCGGCGACGGCCCGCTGGGCGAGCAGGTCGTCGAAGTCGAGCCGGGTGCGCACCAGCCCGTAGTTGGGGAAGCTCGCCAGGTCGGGCCAGTCCAGCTCCAGCCGGATCCCGCCACCGATCACCCGCAGTCCCCGGTTGTGCAGCCAGCCGGCCTCTTCCGAGGTGTCCACGCCCATCCGGACCAACTGCCGCACCGCGCGCGGCGTCAGCCCGTCTCCGCAGACCTTCTCCCGGGGAAACTCGGTCTTCTCCAGCAGCAGCACCCGTACGCCGTGCCGAGCCAGGTGGTACGCGGTCGCCGACCCACCGGGACCGGCGCCCACGACGATGACGTCGGCGTCGTGCTCCACCGCGGTCATCCGCGCCTCCTCCCGCATGCTCGTGAATTCCTTCACAAGCCAGTCGGGAGGGAGTCTATGACCGGGGTAACACCGACGCCCGCTGAGGGGTACCTAACTTGCCGGAAACCCGGTTGACGGGCGCTCACCAGGGGCGGAGCGGCCGCCGATCCGGGTTGCGCGGTCCGCTGTCAGCGCCGGGCGGGGCTGGCCGGGTCGAGGCCGGCGTCGTGCCGGATCGTCTCCGGCAGGTGCTCGCGCAACGCGCCACCGGCGGCGCGGTCGAGCGCGGCCAGCACCTCGGCCACCACCCGGCGGACGTCGGCGGGGTCCGCGCCGGCCAACTCCTTGAGCTGCGCGATGAGTTCGGCCGCGTCCTCGTCGGTGGCCGCCACCTCGTCCGGCCGCTCGGGTCTCATGCCGCAGAGCGTACGGAACAAAATGGACTAAAGGCGGATATTCACGAAACAGCCCGGGCCGTCCCATGGAACGGGGGCACGCCGCCCGCGCCGCTGCGGGACACCGTCCCACCGGCTGAGCGCCGAAAGATCCGCCGTGCGGCCCCTAGTCGCGGCCCGCCCTGTGCGGCCCCTAGTCGCGGACCGCCCTGTGCAGCGCCGCCAGGCCGCCGGTCAGGTTTCGCCAGGCCACCCTGCCCCAGCCCGCCGCCTGGATCCGCTGCGCCAGCGCGGCCTGGTCCGGCCACGCCCGGATCGACTCGATCAGGTAGACGTACGCGTCGGGGTTGCTGGAGACCACGCGCGCCGCTGCCGGCAGCCACCGCATCAGGTACGACAGGTAGGCGGTGCGGAAGACGGAATTGGCGGGGTGGCTCAGTTCGCAGATCACCAGCCGCCCGCCGGGCCGGGTGACCCGGGCGAACTCCCGCAGCGCGGCCTCGGTGTCGACGACGTTGCGCAGCGCGAACGAGATGGTGACCGCGTCGAAGACGCCGTCCGCGAAGGGCAGCCGCAGCGCGTCACCGGCCAGCAGCGGGACCGTCGGACGGGTGCGCTTGCCGGCGTACAGCATGCCCAGCGACAGGTCGGCGCCGACCGCGTACGCCCCGGACCGGGCCAGTTCCTCGGTGGAGACGCCGGTGCCCGCGCCCACGTCGAGCACCCGCTCGCCGGGGCGCAACCCGAGCGCCTCCCGGGTGGCCCGGCGCCAGGCCCGGTCCCGGCCGGCCGTCATCACCGTGTTGGTCAGGTCGTACCGCGCGGCCACGCCGTCGAACATCGCGGCGACCTCGTGCGGCTGCTTGTCCAGGCTGGCGCGCTGGCCCTGGGGGGTACGGCTCACCCCTCCACTCTGCCAGCCGGGCGACCGCCGACGGTCACAGGGTCGCCCCGGGTGCCGAACGCGAACGGGCGGGGTGGTCGCCCACCCCGCCCGTCACGTGCCACCCGTCAGTCGGTCGACTTCTCGTCGCCCGGAGCCACCAGGACCACCCGGCGCCGCCGGGAGATCAGCAGCAGCGCGCCACCGGCCAGCAGGACGGCCGCGCCGATCCCGCCGATCAGGCCGGCCTGCACACCGGTCACCGGCAGGCCACCACCGTCGCCACCGGTGCCCGGCGTCGGGGAGGCCGTCGGCCCGTCAGTGGGCGTCGGCGTCGGGGTCGGCCCCGCCGTCAGGTCGACGAACATGTCGAACTGGGCGGTGTTGTCACCCTGGTCGGTCTCGGTGAAGGCCTTGCGCTGCGTTCCGCTGGCGACCCGGGGCGCCTCCTCCGGCGCGCCCTCGGCGGCGTCCAGACCGGAGGCGAAGAGGAAGCCGGGACGCAGCACCGGCTCGGTCACGCCCGCGCCGACCTTCACCCGCACGTCGGCGGTGTAGTACTGGCCCGGCTTCAACACCACGCCGGAGTCCTCGCAGTACGCCTGGGCGAGGCCGCCCAGCGTCTGCTCGACGCAGCCCTCCGGCAACTCGGCGAAGGTGACGTCGGCCGGCAGCGTGATGCCGTAGGCGATCCCGGTCGCCTTGCGGCTGCCGTCGTTGAAGACCGCCCAGTCCAGCGGCGCGGTGTCACCCGGCCGGACCGGCTTGAGCCCGGTCTCGCCGGTCTCGTCGCCGTCCACCTGCACGTCGGCGTAGACGTCCTGCACCCAGGTGGTGAGGTCGTAGCCGGGCTTGGTGACGGTGATGTCGTGGTCGACGCTGTCGCTCTCCGCGTTGGCCGCGCTGATGGTGACCTTCAACGTGCCGGCGGCGCCGCGCCCGCCGGTGGAGAAGATCGGGATGCCGAAGTCCTCGGTGGTGCCGGCGGTCAGGTCGCCCAGCAGGCAGCTGAACGTGCTGCCCTCGACCTCGCAGCCCTCGGGAACCACCACGCCGACCTTGGGCTTCTTCGGGTTGAGTCCCTTGGTGTCCACCAGGACGCGGACGTCCTCGGCGTCCACCGTGCTGGTGTTGGCGACCTGGAACTTGAACGGCTTGGCCTTGGCCTCCTTGACGCCCTTGGCCAGCTCGTAGCTGAGCGGGATCAGTTGGAGCTCCGCGGTGTCGGCGGCGTGGGCCGGGGCGGCCGCGACGGTCACGCCGCCGACCGCGAGCAGAGCTGCGACGCCGGCGCGGGCCAGCGCGGAACGGTGGAACGGTGTCATCGATCCCCCGGGGTTAGGGAAGAAACTGATGGTTGCGGAACCGAGCGGACGCTATCGGAGATCGAGCGACGTACGCCAGCGCCGCCGTACGAGTCGCGTCCAGGGCTGCCCGGATGGACGAACAGTGGGGGCGGGATGGTCACCCATCCCGCCCCCACTGCCGTACCTCATATGTGAACGGCCCTCGTGGACCGATGGAGGACGGTGGAACCGCCGGGCCGGTCGCCCGTCAGGCGGCCGGCCGCTCGTCGTTCGGGGTCACCAGGACCACCCGACGACGCCGCGCCAGCACGAACAGTGTGCCACCGACGGCCAGCACCGCCACGCCGACGCCACCGATCAGACCGGCCTGCGGACCGGTGACGGGCAGGCCGCCGTCGCCACCGCCCCCGCCGCCGGTCACGGCGGCCACCTTCACCGTGAAGTCGTCGCTGTCGTCGCTCGGGTCGATGTCCTCGACGGCGTCGATCTTCGTGGTGGTCAGGAACGGCGGCAGCTCGCCGCCGGCCGCCCGGGCCAGGCTCTTGTCGGTCACCGGCAGGGCGCCCCGGGAGGTGGCCGACACGGTGCCTCCGGAAAGCAGCACCGGCGCCGGCACGTCAGCGGCGACCTTCACCGCGAAGACGCCGTACACCGTCTTGCCCGGCATCAGCCGGGTGGTGCCCGCCGCGCAGGTCGCCCGGCGCCGGTCGGCGCTCACCTCGCATCCCCTCAGGCGCTCGCTGAAGGTGACCCCCTCCGGCAGGGACGCGACGAAGTCGAGGCCGTCGGCGATCATGTCGCCCTGGTTGCCGAAGCCCGCGAAGACGATGGTCTCGTCACCCGGGTTGAGAGTGCTCTTCAGCAACTCCGGCTCGCCGCCCGGCTCCCAGGCCACCTGGGCATTCACGTCCGGGGCCCACACCTCCAGGTCGACGCCGTTCTCGGTGGTGAGTTCGATCTGGACGGTCTTGGAGTCGTTCTCGGAGTTGGTGTCGCCCGGCACCACCACGGTGAACGTGACGGGCGCCGCGTACGCCTCCTTCAGCCCTTCGGCGGCCCGGAACACGACCAGCGGCAGGTCGGACGTGGTGCCCGGCTCCGGGACGGCGAAGTCGTGGATGGCGCACTCCCAGACCCGCCGGCCGGCGGGCTCGGTCTCCGCGCACCTCTCCTCGGCGAAGGGAGCGAGCGTCACCTTGTCCAGGTCGAGCTGCGTGACGTCTATGTTGATCTTGACCCCGGTCGGGGTGTCCGCGCCCCTGTTGGTGAGCCTGATGGAGCCGACCTTGTCGGTGGTGCCCGCGGCGAGGCGGGTGCCGGCGACGTCGATCGACAGGTCGGTGCCGGCGTCCTCGGCGTACGCGGGAGCGCCGAGCGCGGCGAACGCACCCGAGGTGAGCAGGGCGGCGGCGCCGAGCCGTGCCAGGTTACGGAAGATCATGTGGAAGGTTCCCCCGTAGGCAGGATGATCGGTAGGCCGCACCATAGCCACCGGCCACCCGCCCCGCTGTCCCGTACGCCGCCGGCGAGCCGTCGGCGACCGTCCCGGCCACGAGCACCGCACCGTCCGGCCGACGCGGCGGTGCCGCACGGACACCATCGCGTGCCCGAACGGCCGGTGAACCGCCCGTCAGCGGGCGTCGACCAGCGGCAACTGCCGGCCCGCCCCGCCGCCCGGCAGGGCGATCGAGGAGAAGTGCGAGACCACCCGCTCGTCGGTCGGGTCGTCGGCCGGGGTCCAGTGCACCGCGAGCCGGTTGTAGAGGGTGTCCCGCTGGGCCGGGATCCGGTCCGCCGCCCGGATCATGCCGATCAGCTCGTGCAGGTTGGACCGGTGCCGGGCGCCGGCGGAGGAGATGACGTTCTCTTCCAGCATGATCGAGCCCAGGTCGTCCACGCCCATGTGCAGGGCGAGCTGGCCGACGTCCTTGCCGGTGGTCAGCCAGGACGCCTGCAGGTGCGGCACGGTCTCGAAGAAGAGCCGGGACACCGCGACCAGCCGCAGGTACTCCAGGGTGGTGGCCTGGGTCCGGCCCTTGAGGTGGTTGTTCTCCGGCTGGTACGTCCACGGGATGAACGCCCGGAAGCCGCCGGTGCGGTCCTGCACGTCGCGGATCATTCGCAGGTGCTCGATCCGCTCCGCGTTCGTCTCGCCGGTGCCCATCATCATGGTCGCGGTCGACTCCAGGCCCTGCCGGTGGGCCAGCTCCATGACCTCCAGCCAGCGCTCGCCGGACTCCTTGAGCGGGGCGATCGCCTTGCGCGGCCGCTCGGGCAGCATCTCCGCGCCGGCGCCGGCGATCGAGTCCAGGCCGGCCGCCTTGATCCGGGAGATCGCCTCGTCCAGGCTGACGCCGGAGACCTTGGCCATGTGCAGGATCTCACTCGGGCCGATCGAGTGGATGGCGAGCTGCGGGTACGCCCGCTTGACCGAGGAGAAGAGCTCCTCGTAGTACTCCACGCCGTAGTCCGGGTGGTGCCCGCCCTGGAGCATGACCTGGGTGGCGCCCAGCTCGACCGCCTCGCCGCAGCGGCGCAGGATCTCCTCGGTGGGGTGGGTCCACCCCTCCTTGTGCTTCGGCGCCCGGTAGAACGCGCAGAACTTGCACGCGGTCACGCAGACGTTGGTGTAGTTGATGTTGCGGTCGATCAGGTACGTGACGATGTTGTCCGGGTAGCGCCGCCGGCGTACCGCGTCGGCCGCCTCGCCCAGGGCGTGGAAGGGCGCCTCGGTGTAGAGCAGCAGGGCCTCCTCGGGCGTGATCCGCCCGCCGTCCGCGCCGCGCTGCAGGATGTCGTCGATCTCCCGGCTCACCGTCACGCCCCCGAGCCTACGTCCCCCCGGCCCGGCCGACCGCCTGGGCCCGGCCAGCTGCGGCTCACCCCACAGCCGCCGCGATCAGCCCAGTCCCGGGCTGGCGACCGGCAGACCGACCGCCTTCGCCGCGTCGAGCAGCCGGCGGTCGTAGGTGACGAACGCGGCGAAGTTTGCACCTGCCTGGGCGGCGAGGATCTCCGCCGTGGCCAGGTGGATGGCGTCGAGACTGCGCAGCAGTGGTTCGGCGTACGCACCGGCGGCCGCGCGGACGGTCGCGTCGATCTCGACCCGGTAGAGACGGGACAGGACGGTCGGCACGCCCACCAGCGCCTGCGGGGCGGCGCGGCGGAGGGCTCGAGGCACCTCGACCTCGACCAGAGCGGACGCTACCAGCGGCATGCCGGACCGTTCGTTGAGCCAGGTGACGAGGTGCTCGGTCTCGTGCTCGCGGCGGAGGAGCTTGATGATCGCCGCCGAGTCGAGATAGATCACCAGCGCTCCTCGTCGCGCGACTCGGCGAGAGCGGCCGCGGCATCGACCGTGGGATCACCGAGGATCGGCGGCATCGGGACTGGGCCGGTCGAGGTGGGGGCGGTGGCACGCCCCTCGGCGACCAGCCGACCCAGTAGGGCGTCCCCGGCCACGATGGGAACGAGTCGGGCGATCGGTTGGCCCCGGTCCGTCACCTCGACCGTCTCACCCGCCCGAACCCGGGCCAGCACCCGGCTCGTGTGCTGGTTCAGCTCTCGCACGGCGATCTGCTCCACGGAACGAGTGTAGAACAGGTTGTCCTACACCGTCACGCGTCGTAGTCGACCGTCAGGCGATCGGTGGTCGGGCTGGACTGGCAGGTCAGGACGTAGCCGGCGGCCACCTCGTCGGGCTCCAGGGCGTAGTTGCGGGCCATCGTCACCTCGCCGTCGACGATCTTCGCCTTGCAGGTCGAGCAGACCCCGCCCTTGCAGGCGTACGGCAGCTCGCCGCGCACCTTGAGCGCCGCGTCCAGCACCCGCTCGTGCCGGCCCATCGTGAAGCTCGACGAGCGGCCGTCCAGCAGGATGGTCACCTCGGTGCCGGAGCCCGGCTCGTCGGCGGCCCGGCGCGGCGGCTCCGGCGGCGCGTCGACGTAAAACAGCTCGGTGTGCACCGCCGACTCCGGCAGCCCGCGCCCGGTCAGCACCGCCTTGGCGTCCACCACCATGCCGTACGGGCCGCAGAGGAACCACTCCTCGATGGCGTCGCCGGGCACCACGGTGTCCAGCAGCCGACCCAGCCGGTCGGCGTCGATCCGGCCGGAGAGCAGCGGCGACTCGCCCTGCTCCCGGGAGAGCACGTGCACCAGGTGCAGCCGGGTCGGGTAGCGGTCCTTCAGGTCGGCCAGTTCTTCGGCGAACATCACCGTGTTCGCCGTGCGGTTGCCGTACACCAGGGTGAAGGTGCTGGCCGGCTCGACGGCGAGCGCGGTCGCGACCAGCGCGAGCACCGGCGTGATGCCCGACCCGGCGACCACCGCGCCGTAGTGGCGGACCCGGCCCGGGTCGAACGCCGAGGTGAAGTGCCCCAGCGGCGGCAACACCTCGACGGTGTCGCCGCCGCGCAGCGCGCCGCAGGCGAACGCGGAGAACGCGCCGCCGGGGATCTCCCGCACCCCGATCCGCAGCCGGCCGTGCCGGGCCAGGTCGTCCGGTGTGGAGCAGATCGAGTACGACCGGCGCACGTCCTCGCCGGCCTCGCCAGTGCGGCGTACGGTCAGGTGCTGGCCGGCCCGGAACGCGAAGGTCTCCCGGAGTTCCTCCGGCACGGCGAACGTGATCGCCACGGCGTCGTCGGTGAGCCGGTCGACGGCGGCGACCGGCAGTGGGTGGAAGACCGGCCGGCGGCGGACCGGGCGGGTGATGGTGACTGTCACAGCGCCTTCAGGTGGTCGAAGGGTTCGGAGCAGGAGCGGCAGCGCCAGAGCGCCTTGCAGGCCGTGGAGCCGAACCGGCTGACCTGTTCGGTCTCGGGGGATCCGCAGCGCGGGCAGCGCACCGCCAGGGTGAGCGGCACGACGCCGGCCGAGCGCACCGGGGCCGGCGGGGCGATGCCGGCGGCGGCGAGCTTGGCCCGCCCGCTCGCGGAGATCCAGTCGGTGCTCCACGCCGGACTGTAGGTCGTGCGGACCTCGGCGTCCGGGTGCCCGGCGGCGGCCAACGCCCGGCGGATGTCGGCCCGGATGACGTCCATCGCCGGGCAGCCGGTGTAGGTGGGGGTGATGGTGACGACCACCCGGCCGGTGGCTGGATCCTCGTCGACCGCCCGCAGGATGCCCAGCTCGTCGATGGTGACCACCCGGATCTCCGGGTCCACCACCGCCGCCACGGCCGCCCTCGGGTCGGTCACCAGCGTGCCCCCGGGTGGGCGCGGTGCAGCACCTGCATCTCGGCCAGCAGGTACGACAGGTGCTCGGTGTGCACGCCGTCCCGCCCGCCGGCCGGCGCCCAGCCGCTCTCCGGCCGGGTCAGCGTGGCCTCGTCGAGCACGGCGGAGACGGCGGCGTCGAAGTCGGCCCGCAGGGTCGCCGGGTCGACCGGCGCCGCCGGGTCGGCGGCGAACAGCTCGTGCACGTACGGCCAGACCTGGTCCACCGCCTCCTGCATCCGGCGATGCGACTCCTCGGTGCCGTCGCCGAGCCGCTTCACCCACAGCGAGCTGTGGTCCAGGTGGTAGGCCGACTCCTTGCGGGCCTTGGCGCCGATCGCGGCCAGCCGCTCGTCGGCGCAGCCGGCCAGCGCGGTGTAGAGCGGCAGCTGGTAGGCCGACAGGAAGAGCAGCTTGGCCATGGTCACCGCGAAGTCGCCGTTGGGCAGCTCGACCAGCAGGCAGTTGCGGAACTCGCGGTCGTCGCGGAGGAACGCCAGCGCGTCCTCGTCCCGGCCGGCGCCCTCCAGCTCGCCCGCGTACGTGAGCAGCAGCCGGGCCGCGCCGAGCTGGTCGAGGGCGATGTTGGCCAGCGCGATGTCCTCCTCCATCTCCGGCGCGCGGGTGGTCCACTCGGCGAGTCGCTGCGCCGCGATCAGCGCGTCGTCGCCGAGGGCGAGGGCGAAGTCGAACGGGCCGTTCACAGGTGGGCCACCCCGTCCGGCACCTCGTAGAAGGTGGGGTGGCGGTAGACCTTGTCCGCGGCCGGGTCGAAGAAGGCGTCCTTCTCGTCCGGGCTGGACGCGGTGATCGCGGCGGCCGGGACCACCCAGATCGACACCCCCTCCTGGCGGCGGGTGTAGAGGTCCCGAGCGTTGCGCAGGGCCAGTTCGGCGTCGGGCGCGTGCAGGCTGCCGACGTGGGTGTGCGACAGCCCGCGCCGGGCCCGGACGAACACCTCCCAGAGCGGCGCTTGTTCCTTGCTCACGCTGCCACCTTCTCCTTCTGCTGCTGTGCCCGCTTCGCGGCGTACGCCGCGGCGGCCTCGCGGACCCACGCGCCCTCACGGTGCGCCGCCTGCCGGTGCGCCATCCGCTGCCGGTTGCACGGCCCGTCGCCGGAGATCACCCGCATCAGCTCGGCGTAGTCCGGCTGGGTGAAGTCGTACGACTGCCGCTCGTCGTTCCAGCGCAGGTCCGGGTCGGGGATGGTGAGGCCGAGGACCTCGGCCTGCTGCACGCACATGTCGACGAAGCGCTGGCGCAGCTCGTCGTTGGAGAAGCGCTTGATCTTCCAGGCCATGGACTGCGCCGAGTGGGTGGAGTCGGTGTCCGGCGGGCCGAACATGGCCAGCGACGGGTACCACCAGCGGTCGACCGCGTCCTGGGCCATCGCCTTCTGCGCCGGGGTGCCGTGCGCCAGGGTGTGCAGGATCTCGTAGCCCTGCCGCTGGTGGAACGACTCCTCCTTGCAGACCCGGATCATCGCCCGGGCGTACGGGCCGTAGGAGCAGCGGCACAGCGGCACCTGGTTGACGATCGCCGCGCCGTCCACCAGCCAGCCGATGGCGCCCACGTCGGCCCAGGTGAGGGTCGGGTAGTTGAAGATCGAGCTGTACTTCTGCCGGCCGCTGAGCAGGAGGTCGACCAGTTCCTCGCGGCTCACCCCGAGGGTCTCCGCGGCGGCGTAGAGGTAGAGACCGTGGCCGGCCTCGTCCTGCACCTTGGCGAGCAGGATCGCCTTGCGCTTGAGCGACGGCGCCCGGCTGATCCAGTTCCCCTCCGGCTGCATGCCGATGATCTCGGAGTGGGCGTGCTGGGCGATCTGCCGGATCAGCGTCTTCCGGTAGGCCTCGGGCATCCAGTCGCGTGGCTCGATCTTCTGGTCGGCGTCGACGACCGCGGCGAAGTACGCCGCCAGGTCCTCGTCCGGGGCGGGCCCGCCGCGCCGCCCGCGCTCGGCGGCCTCCCGCAGCGCCGCCTCGGCTGCCTCGACCTCGCCGAGCAGACCACCGCCGGGCGCGTCGTCGGGGGTGAAGTCGTTGCCATACATGAGGACAAGTGTTACAGCTGACGACTCAAGAAACCAGAGGGTGTAACAGGATTGTGGTGACACCTTCCGTCACCGGTCGACCGCTCTCGGTGGACGCCCCGGCTATGACGTGGCTCACGCGACAAAGATGAATCCCCCCAAGAAACGCATACCGGGCCGTTCTCCCGCCTTCATGGCAAGTTGCCAGGTGTGGAGTTCTGGCGTGCCGCCGATCCGGACGTAGACTTTCGCCGTCACACCGATCGGCTGCCGACGATCGCCAGCCATCGAGGCCGTCTCCCCCGGCCTCGGCGATCCGCCGATCCGTCCGGGCAACACAGCCGGTTCCCCCCGGCCCTGACATCTGGAGCTCACCCACTCATGCGTTCCCGCGTGACCATGGTGCTCGCCGTCGTGGCGGTCCTCCTCGGTGGCGTCCTGCTGGTTCCGGCCGCGTACGCCCGGCTCGCCGGCGACGGCGAGACCGGCGGCGGAGGCGGCGGCAGCGTCGCGGCGCCCGCCCCGGCGCCACCGCCCCCACCGACCCTCGCGGCGACCCCGGTCGCGGTGAACTTCAAGGGCGAGTTCTTCTCCTGGGCCCTGATGGACCGGGAGAGCGGTGAGATCTCCGGCTCGAAGAACATGGCCTCGACCAGCTCCACCGAGTCGATGATCAAGTCCTGGTTCGCGGCCGACTACCTGAACCGGCTCGGCGACAAGGCCCTGCCCGGCAGCTTCAAGAAGGACATCACCACCGCGATCCGGGACAGCAACGACGACGCCGCCAACCGGCTCTACCGGGCGATCGGCGGCGCCGCGAGCATCAAGCGGATGACCAGTACCTGCGAGCTCACCGACACCAAGCCGGGCAACGTGCCGGGCTACGTCGGCTGGTGGAGCTTCACCCGGATGTCGCCCCGGGACGCGGTCCGCCTCGGCGACTGCATCGCCGACGGCACCGCCGCCGGGCCGAAGTGGACCACGTTCCTGCTCGACGAGATGGCCAAGGTCCGGGGCACCACGGCGGCCAAGGACCAGAAGGCCCGCCAGGGCGGCGGTCGCTGGGGGATCATCGACGGGCTGCCTGAGTCGATCACCAGCCAGGGCCCGGTCAGCATGAAGAACGGCTGGACCCCGCTGAACTACGACGGCAACTGGCACGTCAACTGCCTCGCCGTGACCGACCGGTGGAGCCTCGCGGTGATGCTGCGCTACCCGATCAGGAGTGGGCTGAAGTACGGCGCTCAGGTCTGCGCCAGCGTCGCCAGCCAGCTGGTGACCCCGCAGCCCGGTGCCGCGCTCAAGGTGCCGCAGCAGCCGGTCGGGAAGCTCTGATGGCCGGCCGCCGGGGCGAGCGCAAGGAGACCTCGCCGCTGAAGCTGATCGCCGTCGCGGCGATCCTGATCGGCATGGTGCTGGTGTCCCTGCGCCTGCTGCCCGGCTCGCCGTTCGAGTCCACGGCGGCCGCGCGGTGGGGCGACGCCGGCGACCGCTCCACCGGTACGTCCACCGACCGCAGGTCGCGGCCGGAGCCCACGCCCAGCCCGAGCGAGACGCTGGAGCCGCTGCCGTTCGAGGCGAAGGACCTCGACCTGGACATCGAGGGCTGGTACGCCTGGAGCGTGCTGGACCGGCGCACCGGCGAGATCATCGGCTCGGACAACATGGACGAGACCAGCACCACCGCCTCGCTGATCAAGTCGTGGATCGTCGCCGACTACCTGCGCCGGGCCGACGAGAAGGACCAGACCCCGAGCGACGCCAAGCTGGCCGACGCCACGAAGATCATCCGGGACAGCGACAACACCCGGGCTCAGCAGTTCTACAACGCCATCGGCGGGTCCGCCTCGATCAAGCGGCTGCTCTCGATGTGCGAGCTGACCGACAGCAGCGTGGCCAGCGACGGCGGCTGGAGCCGGACGAAGCTGTCCCCACGGGACACCGCCCGGCTGGGCAACTGCATCGCCGACGGTCGGGCGGCCGGGCCGAAGTGGACCAAGTGGCTGCTCAACGAGATGCGGCTGGTCCGCGGCGCGGGTGACTTCGGCATCCGCAAGGCCTTCCCGTCCGCCGAGCGGAAGACCATCGCCATCAAGAACGGCTGGATCGACCGGACCAAGGAGCAGGAGATGCACATCAACTGCCTGGCCATCGGCGACACCTGGACGATGGGCGTGATGGTCCGCTACCCGATCGACATGGGCTACGACTACGGCATGAAGAACTGCCAGAAGATCACCGCAGCCCTCCTCCGCGACGCCACCTGACCTTCGGCGGCCGCCGACCGGCTCCGGCGTCAGCCGGTGAAGAAGGCGGGGCCGCCGGCCGGGAGGGCCGGGGCGGCGCCGATGGCCGTGGCCCGGCGGGCGAACTCGCGCAGGCCGGCCACCTGGCGCTCGCCGAGCGAGAAGTCCAGCGCCCGGAAGTACGAGGCCAGCGTGGCCGCGTCGAACGGCTCCCAACGGGCACCCGCCTCGGCCACCTGGTCCAGCTCGGCGAGGCAGAGGTCGCGCGAGCGCAGGAACGCCTCGTGCACCTCCTTGACCAGCCCGGGGTGGGCGGCGGCGAAGTCGCGGCGGACCGCCCAGACGGCGAAGACCATCGGCAGCCCGGTCCACTCCCGCCACGCCTGCCCGAGGTCGGTGACCTCCAGCCCTTGCTTGGGCGCCTCGTAGAGCGCGCGCAGAGCCACGTCGCCGATCAGCACGGCGGCGTCCGCCTCCAGCAGCATCTGGGTCAGGTCGGGCGGGCAGCGGAAGTACTCCGGCCGGACGCCGTACCGCTCGGCGAGCAGCAGCTGGGCCAGCAGCACCCCGGTCCGCGAGGTCGAGCCGAGCGCGACCCGGGCGCCGTCCAGCTCGCCCAGCGGCCGGGTGGCGACGACGTTCACCGAGAGCACCGGACCGTCGCTGCCGACCGCCAGATCGGGCAGGAGCAGCAGCTCGTCGGCGTGTCGCAGGTACTCCACCTGGGAGATCGGGCCGATGTCCAGGTCGCCGGCGACCAGCGCCGCGCTCAGCCGGTCCGGCGAGTCCTTGTGCAGGTCGACGTCGATCAGCGCGCCGGAGCGCATCAGACCCCAGTAGATCGGCAGGCAGTTCAGGAACTGGATGTGCCCGACCCGGGGGCGCGCGACGTGCTCGACCATGGCCCGACCGTATCCCGGCCCGCGGGACGAGGCTCGGCGGGCCGGCCCCGGAGTGGCCAATTCCGCACCCGCCCCGCCAGTCGGCCGGAGCGCCGCCGGGCGCCGGGCCGGTGGAGCGCCGCCTCGGGGGACGGGCGGCGGGCGCACGGGCGGAAGCGCCGGCTCCCGGCGCACCGGCTCCGGGGTCGGCGGCCGCTGGACCGCCGGCGGCAGGCTCACGCCGGGCCGGCGGGTGCCGGGTCTTTCCCCACCAGGTCGGGGGCGAGCGGCGGCGGGCCGGCGGGTGCCGGCTCGCCGCCGCTCGCCCCCGACCTGGTG
>NZ_QGSW01000166.1:0-32170 GCF_003176715.1 Micromonospora sp. S4605 | reverse complement strand
GGTCGGCGGCGCGGCAGGCCAGGGTCAGCTCGGCGATGTCGGCGGGCAGGCCGGGGATCCGCAGCGGTGGCACCGGCGTGTGCCGGGCGTGCACCTCCATCGCGTCCTCCCAGGTCTGCACGGGCAGCGGGGCCCGACCGGTGAGGGTGCGGTAGAGCAGCGCGCCGAGGGCGTAGACGTCGCTGGCCGGGTCCGGCGCCGCGGAGGTCATCCGCTCCGGCGCGAAGTACGCCGGCGTGCCCATCAGCAGCTCGCCGGTCTGCCCGGCGCGCGGGCCGGCGAGGGCGGCGATGCCGAAGTCGAGCACCTTGGCGCCGGTGTCGGTGAGCATCACGTTGCCCGGCTTGATGTCGCGGTGCACCACGCCGATGCGGTGGGCGGCGGCGAGCGCGGCGGCGACCTGGCCGGCCATTCGCACCGCGTCGGGCCAGGCGAGCGGGCCGGCGGTGAGGCGGTCGGCGAGGTTGCGCCCCTCGACCAGCTCCATCACCAGGTACGGCACCACCGTGCCGCCGGCCAGGGTCGCCTCGCCGTAGTCGTACACCTGGGTGACGTGCGGGTGGGTGAGCCGGGCGGCGGCGCGGGCCTCGCGCTGGATGGTGGCCCGCAGCTGCGGGTCGGCCGCCAGTTCCCCGGCGAGCGCCTTCACGGCGACGGGGCGCCCGAGCACGTCGTCGTCGGCGCGCCACACCTCGGACATCCCGCCGAGGCCGATGCGCTCGCGCAGGACGTACCGGTCGTGCAGCCGGAGGCTGGGAGTGAACGGCGACATAGGCGTCCAGTCTGCCTGGCCCGCCGGACCGGCCACCAGCCGCGGTGCCCGGTCCGGCCTCGGGCGTGCCGGATCGTGCCGGTACGTCCGGTGTCGCGGGTGGCGGCCGCCACCCGCGACCGGGCTACGAGCAGCGTGGAGGTGCCGGCAGCGGCGCGGGCTGGATCCGGTCGGCGAGCCGGCGCAGCGCGGCGGCGGTGGCCCGCCGGGTGGGTGCGAGCCGGGCGGCCCGGGGCCGCTCGGGTTGGACCGGCGCGTCCGGCCGGGCCGAGTTGACGTGTCGGGTCACCGCGTCGATGGCGAAGATGTAGCCGGTGGGCTGTTCCATGGTCAACTCCTCGGGACAGGTCCGGTGGTCGACCGGACGACGAGTGCGGTGGGCAGCAGGACGTGCCCCGCGGTGGGCTCAGCGGGCGGGTCGAGCAGCAGTTCGGCGGCGATGCGCCCCTTCTCCTCGGCCGGCTGGCGGACGGTGGTGAGGCCGACTTCGGCGGCCTCGGCGATGTCGTCGAAGCCGGTCACCGAGACCGAGGGCCGGCCGGCGTCGCGGTGGGCGGCGAGCGCGTCGAGCACGCCCAGCGCCAGCACGTCGGAGGTGGCCAGCACGGCGGTCGGGGGGTCGGCCGCGGCGAGCGTGTCGGTCACCGCCGCGGCGGCGGCCGCCCGGTTGTTGTCGGCGGCGCTGAGCACGGTCAGCTCGGACCAGTCGACGCCGACCTCGGCGAAGGCGTCGGCGAACCCGGCGAACCGGCCGTGCGTGGTGGGGTGCGGGGCGTCGTCCGGCCCGGCGAGCCGCAGCGGGCCGGGCGCCGCGCCCGGCAGCACGCCGTCGCCGAGCAGCGCGACCCGCCGGTGGCCGAGCCCGGCCACGTGGGCGGCGATCGACCGGGCCGCGGCGCGCTCGTCGATGCCGACGTAGCGGTCGGCGGGGCCGGCGTCCGGGCGGGGCACGGTGGTGACGATCGGCAGGCCCCGCTCGCGGAGCACGTCGACCACCCAGCCCTCGTCGCCGACGCAGTAGACGCAGAACCCGTCGACCGCGGCGTTCTCCACCGCCCGCCGGGCGGCCGCCTCGTCCGGCGGCACCGGCACGAGCAGCAGGCTGGTGCCGTGCCGCTCGGCCGCGGCGGCGACGCCGGCCAGGAAGCGGACCGCGAACGGGTCGGTGAAGGCGTACGACAGTTCCGGCTCGAAGAGCACGCCGATGGCGCCGACGTAGCCGCGCCGCAGCGACCGCGCGGTGGGGTTGGGGCCGGGGTAGCCGATCCGCTGGGCGGTTTCCAGGATCCGCCGGCGCAGCTCTGCGGAGAGCTGGTCGGGACGGCTGTAGGCGTTGGAGACGGTGCTGCGGGAGACGCCGACGGCGTCCGCCACGGCCTGCAGGGTCGGCTTCACCGGCACCCCCTTCTGGATCGATTCAGTCTGGATCGATTCAGAGACTAGCTGGACGGCACACCTCGGTCAATGCGAAAGCGACAACGCGCCGGCCCGGCCGGCGCGGCGGCGCTCAGGGCCTGCCGGCGACCGCCCCGTTGTCCTTGCCGCCGAGCCAGTAGGTGTAGCGGCAGGCCGGGTGGGCCACCGAGGTGTCGATGCGGTCGCTGCGTTTGATCACTGCGGATACAGCTCGTCGCGGATCCGGGCGAGCAGCTCCGGCGTCCGCTCCGGCGGCTCGGCCTCGACGCAGAGCCGTTCCATCGCCACCGCGTAGTAGTCCAGATCGTCGCGCTTGTCGAGGTAGAGCGCGCTGGTGAGCTGCTCGATGTAGACGATGTCGGGCAGGTCCTGGTCGCCGAAGCGCAGGATGCTGAAGGCACCCCCGGCCGCGGCGTGGCCACCGGCGGTGAACGGGACGACCTGCAACCGGATGTTCGGCGCCGAGGTCGCGTCGATCAGCGCGGTCAACTGCTCACGCATCACCGCCGACCCGCCGATCGGCCGGCGCAGCGCGGCCTCGTCGACCACCGCCCAGAGCTGGGGCGGCTGCGGGCGGCGCAGCAGCTGCTGGCGGCGCATCCGCAGGTCGACCCGGCGGTCGACCTCCGCGACGTCGGCCCGGGGGTGGCCGAGCAGCACCACGGCCCGGGCGTACGCCGGAGTCTGCAACAGGCCGGGCACGAACTGCACCTCGTAGGTACGGATCAGCGCGGCCGCGGCCTCCAGCCCGAGGTAGGACTGGAACCAGCTGGGCAGCACGTCGCCGTACCGGTGCCACCAGCCCGGGCTGTTGGCGTCCCGGGCGAGCTTGAGCAACGACTCCCGCTCGTCGGGCGCGGTGACCCCGTAGAGGGTGAGCAGGTCGGCGACGTCGCGCTCCTTGAACCCGACCCGGCCCAGCTCCATCCGGCTGATCTTGGATTCGGAGGCCCGGATCTCCCAGCCGGCGCCCTCCCGGGTCACCCCGCTGGCCTCCCGCAGCCGCCGCAACTGGGCGCCGAGCAGCATCCGCAGCACGGTCGGGCCGGTCGCCGGACCACCCTCTGCGGAAACCATTGTCATGTGCCGCCCTCCGCACCCCGACCGGACGCCCCCGCCCGGCCGACGTGTAAGCATGCCATGAACCCTGAGTGAGGTGAACTCCTCCGAAGCGGTGGATCCGGTCCGGTCGACGGGACGTCCAGTCAGCCGATGAGGTGGTCGAAGTCGCCGTCGCGGGCGCCGAGCACGAAGGCGGCGATTTCGTCCACTGTGTAGATCAGTGCCGGCCCCTCGGGGTGCCGGGAGTTGCGCACCGCGATGCCGGCCCCACCGGGCAGCTGGGCCAGCTCGACGCAGTTGCCGCTGGGGTTGCTCCGGCGGCTCTTCTGCCAGGTGAGCGGGGGCAGCTGGTTGATCGGAACGCCGTTGGGTGGCTGCTGCATCAAGCGGTGTCTTTCTCTCCGGGAGCCCACCGAGGCCGGCCGGGGGTTGCCACGGCGGTCGACGACGGCTTCCTGCACGTGCATCTGCTCTTGCATCTGCATCGGACGGCGAGCATGATAACGCACGTGAATGGTGCTCAGCTGTTCACGCTGAGTTACTCCGAGCCGGGCTGGCCCGGCCGGAAGCAGCCGTCCGGCCGCCCGCCGGAGGCGGTGCGGCGATGGGAGGGTTCGTGCCGGATCCGATGTCCGTGGCGTCCGGCATCTGCGCCGCTGGCGCGCTCCTCACCTCCTGGCAGCTACGGCAGCGGGCGCTGCGCGCGGAGGCCGAGATCGAGCACCTCCAGGCCGAGTTGGCGGCCGAACGGCACGCGGCCAGCCACGACCCCCTCACCGGCCTGCCCAACCGCCGCGCCTTCTACCGGCTGGCCGCCACCCTGCTCACCCGGGCGGACGGCCGGACGCTGATCGCGGTCGTCGTCGACCTCGACGACTTCAAGCAGGTCAACGACCGCTTCGGGCACGCCGCCGGCGACCAGGTGCTGATCATCGTCGCCGAGCGGTTGACCGCGTTCGCCGGCGACAACCTGGTGGCCCGGCTCGGCGGTGACGAGTTCGCCGGCCTGCTGGCCAGTCCGACCGTCGACCGGCGGTGGATCGACCACGCCACCCGGCGGCTCGGCGACACGCTCGGCGCGCCCATCCCGCTCGGCGGGCGGAGCGTACGGGTCACCGCGTCGGTCGGGCTCGCCCCGGTCACCGGCCCGGCGCAGCTCACCGAGGCGCTCGGTCGCGCCGACGCCGCCATGTACCGGGCGAAGAGCCTCGGCACCGGCCGGCCACCCCGACAGTTGGTGGACAGCCCCCGCCTCGCCGAGTGCTGACGACGACCCCCGGCGCGCCGGTCAGGCTCGCGCCGGACGCGAACCGTGCAGGGCGGCGCGGGCGAGGGTGACCAGGCCGTCCGGTGAGATCAGCCCCCGCACGATGTCCAGCGCCTGCCGCCGCTCCCCCTCGGCCCGCGCCACGTCGAGCACCTGCCCGGCCCAGTCGCCCAGATCGTCCAGCGCGCGGACGGTGAGGAACCAGGCCAGCCGGACCGGATCGGGCTCGGTGGGGCCGTAGCCGACGCGGAACGCGGCCTGCTGCGCCGCGGTGACCGGGGCGAAGGCCAGCACTCCACCGAAGACGAACATCAGGTCGCACTCGGGTGGGGCGAGCACGGCGTCGTCCCAGTCGATCAGCCAGATCCGCCCGGCCGGCCCGAGCAGCAGGTTGCCCAGGTGCGGGTCGCCGTGGCAGACCACGGCCCGCCCCGGCCGGTCGCGCAGCTCGGCGCCGAGCGGCTCCACCGCGGCGGCCAGCTCGGCCACCGGGCCGGCGGCGGTCGACCAGATCCGGGCCAGCTCGTCGGCGAGCCGGTCACCCGGCCGGTGCCGGCGCAACCGTTCGTCGACCGCGCGCAGGGTGGCGAGCACCGCCGGGTGGGTGCCGCCGCCGGGCGGCAGCAGGCCGGCCAGTTCGTCGGTCACCTCCGCCGCGTGTACCCGGGCCAGCACCTCGCCGTACGACCGCCAGTGGGCGTCGGTCATCGCACCGCCGAGCGCCCGGTCGTCGGAGACCCAGGGCAGGACGGAGAGGCGGCGGCCGTCCCGGACGGTCCACGGTCGACCGTCGGGGCCGGGCAGCGGTGCGGGGATTCCCGGCACGCCCTGGCCGGCGAGGTGCGCCGACACGATCAGCCCGGCCGGCGTGCCGCCGCCGCTCAGCTTGACCGCGTACCGGTCGCCGTCGGCGGACTCGGCCCGCCACAGCAGCGCGCGCCGGTCGGCGCCGAGGTCGACCGGCTCGGTGGCGGTCAGGCGTACCCCGAAGTCGTGGTGCACCCAGTCGGTCAGCGGCAGCGGGTCGTCGGCCATCGGCACACCCTGCCAGCGACGGCGCGGACGGGCGTACCGAATTTCCGTTGCCATGCGACGCGGCGCCGCGGCCGGTGCCGGCCGCGGCGCCCACCCCGGATCAGGCCAGGGTCTTCAGGTACTCCGCGAGCGCGTTGTAGGACTCCGCGGCGCCCTGCTCCATGCCGGAGCTGACCATGCCGTCCCGCTCCTGCTTGGTGTCGAAGCGGGTGGTCCCGGTGACCACGGTCCGGCCGTCCTGCTCGGTGAAGACCAGCGTCTCCACCGCGACGTGCCCCGGCATGCCCTCGTACTCGAAGGTCTGCACGATCCGCTCCGGCGCCTCGATCTCGCGGAACTCGCCGCGGAAGCCGTAGGAGTTGCCGTCCGGGGCGTGCTCCACGAAGCGGTAGCGGCCGCCCACCCGGAAGTCGATCTCGACGTCGAGCGGGTTGCCCCGCCCCCACCAGCGCTTCAGGTGCTCCGCCCGGGTGTGCGCGGCGAAGACCAGGTCGCGCGGGGCGTCGAAGGCCCGGGTGAGGGTGATCTCGTGGTCGGAGGGAAGCTCCACGACCAGGTCACTGAGCTGACTCATCGCTGTTCTCCTTCAGTTCTCGCAGGTAGCTGTCCAACGTGTCGTAACGGTCGTCCCAGAGCCGGCGGTACTGGTCGACCCACTCGGCGAGCGTGCGCAGCGGCGCCGGGTCCAGGCGGCAGCGGCGCCACTGCGCCTCCCGGGTGCGAACGATCAACCCGGCCCGCTCCAGCACGTTGAGGTGCTTGGAGATGGCCTGAACGCTCACCGGGAACGGCTCCGCCAACTCGTTGACGGTCGCCTCGCCGGCCGCCAACCGGGCCAGGATGGCCCGCCGGGTCGGGTCCGCCAGGGCGGCGAAGACGGTGCTGACCGGATCTGCTGACATCATCACTCTCAACCAACTGGTTTATAAACCGATAGGTTGAACATACTCGTCAGAGCGCTGGTGTCAAGGCAGTTCGGGGAACTCGCTCCCGGGGTTCGAGGTGTGTTCGCGCCGGCCGCCGAGCAGGGCGAGGCGCTGCACAAGCTCGACTACCGCGACGCCGGGCCGAAGCCGGACACCACCGGCCGCACCACCACGGCGCTCGCGCTCAACGCCGCGCACCTGGCCCGGTTGCTGGCCGAGCAGCCGTACCCGCCACCGGACGCGAAGAACGCCGGGGTCGGTCCCAGCCGGGAGCCGGCCTGACCACGGAGCTCGGTCAGCGCCACCCGTAGCCGGCGCGCAGCGCCCGGCCCACCCGGTCGAAGCGGGCCCGGTCCAGCACCGCACCCTCGCGCCGGATGCTGTCCTCGCGCATGGTCAGCACCCGGTCCAGCCGCACCCAACTGGGCCGGCTGTCCCGGTCCCAGGCACCGGGGCCGAGGGCCAGCCAGTGCCGCTGCCCGTCCCGCTCGCTCTGGCTGGACAGCATCAGCCCGAACAGCGTCCGGCTGTGCCGGCCGACCACCAGCACCGGGCGGTCCTTGCCCTGGCGCGGGTCGTCCTCGTACGGCACCCAGGTCCAGACGATCTCCCCCGGGTCGGCGTGCCCGTCCAGCTCCGGCGCGTACGTCAGCTCGCGGCGCTGCAGCGCGGCGACCTGACGCCGACGGGCGACCTGGGCCGGCGCGGGCCCGGACCGCCGGGGACGCGGGACGACCGCGCCGCCCACCCGGCTGATGCGCGCCGCCACGTTCCTCAACAGACCTGCCACGGCGGGCAGCCTATCCCGCACCGACCGCCGGCCCGGCGGAGGCCGACGGCAATCCGGTGGAACTCGCCCGGCGGTCTCGTCGATGATCGTCGGTATGTCCGTGCCCGCCCACCAGGTCCGCGCCCGCTACTCGGCGGAGACCATCACCGTCTACCAGGCGTACCCGCCGGAGATCGCCAGCGCCGCGCTGGCCGCCGGACGGTTCGTGCCACCGTTCAAGCGGGAGCGGATGACCTGGATCAAGCCGTCGTTCCGGTGGATGATGTACCGCTGCGGCTGGGCCACCAAGCCGGGGCAGGAACGCGTGCTGGCCGTCGAGATCACCCGCGCCGGGTTCGAGTGGGCGCTCGCGCACGCCTGCCTGAGCAGCTACGACCCGCACCGGTACGCCGACCGGGCAGCCTGGTCGCGTCAGTTGCGGACCAGCCCGGTCCGGGTGCAGTGGGATCCGGAGCGGTCGCTGCGGCTCGCCCCGCTGCCACACCGGTCGGTCCAGGTCGGGCTCTCCGCCGAGGCGGTGCGGCGGTACGTCGACGAGTGGCTGGTCGGCCTGACCGACGTGACCCCGACCGCCCGCGCCATCCGCGAGCTGCTGGACGCCGGCGACGACCCGGCCGCCGAGGCGCTGCTGCCGCCCGAGCGCCCGTACCCGTTGCCGCCCGAGGTCGCCGCCGTGGTCGGCGCGACGACGCCCTGACGGGCCCCGACCCCGGTGATGACGGCGGACGGGTGTCGGACCGCTCACGACACCTGGGGCGGGCCGGCGCATGTTTGACTGAGGCGGTCGGTGCGGGCACGGGCGAGGACGGTGGCAGATGACCTTCGAGGTACGGACGCGGAGCCTGCCCGGTAGGCCGGCGGCGATCGGCTCCGCCGGGGCGTACACCCTGGTGGTGGACCGCCCCGCCGACGGCGGCGGCGACGGCCTGGGGTTCAACGGGGGCCAGCTGCTCTACCTGGCGGTGGCCGGCTGCGTCTCCAACGACCTGTTCCGCGAGGCGCGGGCGGCCGGCATCGAGCTGTGGCGGGTGGAGGTGACCGTACGCGGCGACTTCACCGGCGACCCGGCGGTCTCGACGGAGATCACCTACGACGTGGTGGTCGAGGGGAACGCCCCGGCCGAACGGCTCGGTGAGTTGGTCGGTCGGGTGGACGCGATCGCGGAGATCCCCAACTCGCTGCGCGCGGGCACGCCGGTGCGACTCGGCCGGGCCGACGTGGTGGGCGGTGTCGCCGGCGGTGTCGGTGCCTGATCCATCGCGCCGCCACGAAACTGGCGGTGTCGGCCCGTCCCGTCGGGCTGCCGTTGGCGCCGTTCTCGCGCTGACCGTGCTGGCCGGCTGCACCGACGGCGGGCCGCCGGGCGGAACGCCGGCCGCCGGGCCGCCGGCGGTCGCCACCACCGCGACGCCGGGCCCGTCGGTCGCCGCGCCGGTGGTCGAGACCCGCGACGACCTCGCCGGCCTGTTCCGGCAGGCCGGGCTGCGCGGCACCTTCGTGCTGTACGACGTGTCGGCCGGCCGCGTCGTGATGGTGGATCGGGAGCGGGCCGAACGCCGGCTGATCCCCGCGTCGACCTTCAAGATCCCGCACAGCCTGATCGCGCTGGAGACCGGCGTGGTCCGCGACGAGCACGAGAAGATCCCGTACGGCGGCCGGCCGCAGCGCGTCGCCGCCTGGGAGCGGGACATGGGGCTGCGGGACGCGATCCGGGTCTCCAACGTCCCGGTGTTCCAGGAACTGGCCCGGCGGATCGGCCCCGAGCGCGAGCGGGAGTGGTTGAACCGGCTCGGCTACGGCAACGGCGAGGTCGGCCCGGCGGTGGACCGGTTCTGGCTGAGCGGGCCGCTGGAGATCTCGGCCGCCGAGCAGGCCCGGTGGCTGGCCCGGCTGGCCCGCGGCGAGCTACCGGCCGACCCGGCCCATCAGGCGACCGTCCGGGACATCCTGCGCCTGGAGCGCACCGCCGAGCACAGCCTGTACGGCAAGACCGGCCTGACCGACGCCACCGATCCCGGCACCGGCTGGTGGGTCGGCTGGGTCGAGCGCGGCGACCGGCTCTACACGTTCGCCCTGAACGTGGACGCCACCGCCGACGCGGCCACCGACCAGCGGCTGCCGCTGGGCCGGCGGCTGCTGCACCGCCTCGGCGCCCTACCCACCGCCTGACCGGCCCGACCGACTCGCCCGGCCCAGCGGGGCGGGCATCACTCACTTCGAACGATCGACAAGGCCTGGCGGACCTCGATGATCATTTGAACCCGTCATGCCCGCCCCTGGTGGCACCAGCAACAGCGCGTCTGATGCCGGGCCGAGGGCCCCTTGCGGGTCGGGTCAGTTGCCGACTGGCCAGCGAATGCTCTTCAGGTGCTGCCCGTCGACCCAGTACGTGCGCTGCCCGTCGAGAACCAACCAGTTGCCCCTGGCGTTGGGGACCACGAAGATCTCGCGCTGGCCGACCGGCTTGATCCGAAGAATGTTGTCACCAACGGATCCGTACAGATAGCCGTCCGCGGCGTTGTAGCTGAGCGTGTCGGCCTGCCAGGTTCCGCCCGAGAAGTTGCCCCAGTCGTAGGCCCTGACCGTCTTGTTGTAGAGCTGGCGCCCGGTATTGCGCTCGAACGCGAGCAGGGTGCCGTTGGTGGCCGCCCAGACCTGACTGCCGGACGTCACCGCGACGGCAGTCACCTGGGCGTGCCCGACGATCTCCCGGCTCCACAGCAGTTCGCGGGTGGCCATGGAGAAGGCGAAGACCCGTGCGTGCTGCTGGGTCGGGGCGATGCCGTTGCCGCCGTAGATGGACGTGCCGCCGTAGAGGATTCCGTCGGCGTAGGTCAGCGTCAGGATGCTCTGATCCTCGACCAGGTCGAAGTACGTGTCCACCTTGCCCGTCGCCGGGTCGTAGATCGCCAGGCTGGACTGCAGTTGGCCGTAGCCCGGGACCGTTCCGACAGCAAGGAGGCCGCCGGCATCAGCCATGGCGAACGGACGATCCTGACCGGACGCCGTGAGATCGAAGACCTGGGCCGGATTCCCGTTGGTGAGCGGCCGCGTCGGGTCGACCTCGAAGATCTTGGCGCCCGGGTAGACGCCGGCGTAGAGGCGGTCGCCGACCGTCACCAGGTTCTCCGCCTGGCCCAGCCTCGGGTCGAACGTCCACGTGTCCTGACCCGGCGAGTAGCTCGCGAATCCGCCGGAGAAGTAGCCGCCGACGTGGACCTGGCCGGTGGGCCCCAAGGTTGCCGATCGCGGGGCAACCGGAGTCCCTTGCAGCGCCGGTGCCAGTTCGGTGTGGGCGCCCGTCGTCAGGTTGTAGTACTGCAGGACCTTGCCGTACGCGCCGACGACGTACTCGGCACCGCCAGAGGTCACGACACCCACCTTGGTGCCCATCTTCACGCCGAGGTTGGTCAGCGTGCCGTCGGGGGCGTATCGGTGCAGGACCGGACCGCCGCCTTCGAGGAGCGCGAGGTAGGTGTTGCCGGCACTGTCACGCCCGACGCGCTGCATCAGGTAGTCGTTCCACGGCCCGGCCTTCCAGCTACCGGTAACGGTGTCGTAGACGTAGCCGATGTTCTTCTTCGTACATTCGAACCGGACGAACAGGTCAGTTCCGGAGGTGGCCAGCTCGTAGGTGAACTGGCAATCGGCGCGGCCGTCCGGCAGCGGGATCTGTCGCTTGTCCCCGCTGGCGATGTCGATCTCGAAGAGGGCAGCCTGCGTCCCGGTGCCGGCGTAGACCTTGTCGCCGACGACTGCGGTCGACCGCACGTAGGTGTACTGGTCGCCCAGGGTGCCGTAGTCGCGCCACCGGCCGGTCGACTTGTCGTACGACACGACGTGGGCGCCGGGCAGCGTCGATCCTCCGGCGAAGCCCTCGAAGGTGCCCGTGTACGCCACGCCGTTGGCGTCGGTGTCCACCTGCCAGAGGAAACTCGCGTCGGGAGTGGCCTGGCCGGCCTTCACCGCCGCAGCTGCCTGGTAAGGCAGGTAGTAGAGGTTGCCTTTTCCGTAGCTCGCGACCCAGACCGTGCCGTCCGCGGCGATCTCGACACCCCAGGCGCCGCCCGCGCCGTCGAGCGGGTAGGTGGCGATCACGTTGCCCGTGAGTGGGTCGATCTCGGCCAGGTAGGCCGGCTCACCGGAGACCACCGTCCACGTGCGAGCGCTGCCATCCGGCATGTTCCCGGAGGCGGCCCCGGCGGCGGTCACGGCGGTCAGCGGAATGGCACCGTGGTCCTCCACAGTGACAGGTGGCGTCGGGTCGGCCGAGGCCGTGGCGGGCGTCAGGAGTGTCGAGACCATCGTGGTGGCCGTGGCCAAGGCGATCAAAGTGCTGCGATAGCGCATCCTACCTCCGGCACAAGTCATCTTCCCTGAGGATTACGCCAAGGACCGTAACCTGCCGGACATCGATACGTCCATGGCCCTGGATCGCAAAAGTCCTCGGCGGCGGCGATGGTGATCTGCTTTTCGGTCATGGGCGGAACGGCATCGGGGATCCTGAGTCCGTACCCGGCCTGAGGCGCACCCGGTCGACCTTGAGCAGACGCTGCCGGCCCGTACCGGACGCTGCCGGACGGGGCAGGCTACGGTCGAGCCGCGCAACTGGCGATGCCGCGCCACACCAGGGGGGAACATGATCGAACTGCCCAATGATCTGCCGGTCTTCGAGCGCAGCGCGGTACGGCTGGTGGTGCTCGACGGCGACGACCGGGTCCTGCTGTTCCACACCCGCGATCCGGACCACCCCCGGCTGGGCACCTGGTGGGAGCTGCCCGGCGGCGGGATGGACCCCGGCGAGACGTACCTGGACACGGCGGTGCGCGAGCTGCGCGAGGAGACCGGCATCGTGGCGGATCCCGCGCAGATCGGCCCGCCCACCTGGCGACGGCGGGCCAGCTTCGTGCACCGGCAGCGGCGGCACCTCCAGGACGAGGTGATCGTCCCGGTGCGGCTGGCCGGCCCCGGGCCGGACGTGGACGAGACAGACCGGCTCGACTACGAGCTGGAGGACTACTTCGGGTTCCGGTGGTGGCCGGTCGCCGAGGTGGTCGCCAGCGGCGAGCGCTTCTATCCCGGCCAGTTGCCCGGCCTGCTGACCGGCTTCCTGGCCGGCGACGAGATCGACGAACCGTTCGAGCTGTGGTCGTGACGGCGTGGCACCGGCCGGGCACAGTGGTGCGATGACTGACATTCACGGTCCACTGGCCCGCTACGCCGAACGGATGCACACGGTGATCGGCGACCGGCACCATGTCGCCTCTCCCCTCGGCGCGTGGCTGCTGCTGGCCCTCGCCGGCCCCGCCACCGCCGGTGCGGACCGCGCGGAACTGGAGGACGTGCTCGGCACGGACGTGGTCAACGCCGGGGCGGCGGCCCGAGCACTGCTGGAAGCGCCGCACCCGCTGGTGGCGGCGGCGACCGCCGTGTGGCACCGCCCGGGGCTCGATGTCGGCGCCCTGGACCGCTGGCGGGCGACCCTGCCCGGAACGACCGGGACCGGCCCGCTACCGGAGCAGGCGGCATTGGACGACTGGGCCCGGGAACACACGCTGGGCCTGATCGACCAGTTCCCGGTGTCCGTGACGTCGGAAACGCTGCTGCTCCTGGCCAGTGCGCTGGCCACCCGGATCTCCTGGCAGGATCCGTTCGACGTGACCGCGGCCGGCGATCTGGGCCCGGCCAGCCCGTGGGCGGCTCGGCTGCGGCGGATCCTGCGCAGCCCCGAACGCGGCCACCAGTGCTGGATCGCGGGCAGCCGCAGAGCCGGCGACGTGGCGGTACACACCGCGTCCTCCGGCCAGGTGGCCACCGCCGACGGCCAGGCCGGGCTGGTCGTCGTCTCGGTCGCCGCCACCCCCGACGTCGTCCCCGTCGACGTCCTCGCCACGGCGTACGAGTTGGCCACGGCCGCCGTCCACGCGCCGGACGGGGAGGAGCCGCGCGGGAAACGCCGACACAAGGCGGCCCTGGCCGGGGGCCGGCGCTCCCTGTTCGACCTGCCGCTGGGCGACACCGCGCTGTGGACGCTGCGCGAGGAGCCGACCGTGACGTACGCGCCCGACGGTCGGGAGGAGCGGATCCGGGCGGTGCTGCCCTGCTGGTCGGCCGAGAGCCGAATCGAGCTCACCGAGGGCAGCCTCGGCTTTCCCGTCGCCACCTGGGCGTTCGGCGAGCTGCTGAACACCCCGGAGCTGGCGGCCGAGGTGGTACAGAAGGCGGTGGCCCGGTACAGCCGGTACGGCTTCGAGGCGGCTGCGGTCACCGGCTGGGCCATGGCGACCAGCATGCCGCCGGAGGGGGTCGCGCGGATCGCCGAGCTGCGCTTCGGCCACCCGTACGCCGTGGTGGCCGTCGCCACCGACACCCGGAGCGACGGCACGGCCGGGCCCTGGCACGGCGTGCCGGTCTTCTCCGCCTGGATCGCCGAACCGGACGAGCTGCCCGAGGCCGACCTGGCCGACCGGTACGAGTGACCCCGGGGGCCCGCCGCGCGGGCCCCCGGAACCACTCACGCCGCGACCGGCGCCTTCTCCTCCGCGCGCTCGGCGGCGCGGGCGGCGAGGCGCCGTTCCCGCTCCTGCGCGCCGATCAGGTCGTCCGGCAGCGAGTCGGGCACCTCGACGTCGAACCGGCGCAGCAGCCGGATCGCGAACCCGCCGAGGGTGACCAGCACCAGCGCCGCGCCGAAGCAGACGTACGCGAAGCCGATGCCGCGGCCCTCGCCGGTGCCGATCACCGCGCCCACCGAACCGGCCAGCGCCCCGCCCGGGGCGAGCATCGGCTCGAACAGCGCGGTGGCCCCCGGGGCCAGCAGCGCGAAACCGATCGGCAGGGTCGACCAGGAGATGGTCTGGTTCAGGCTGAACACCCGGCCGTGGAACCGCTGCGGCACCTTGACCTGGACGATGGTGGCGTAGATGGACTGCGCCGTGGTCATCGCCATGGCCAGCCAGAACGCGCCCACGCAGATCATCGCGACGGAGGCGTCCAGGCCGATCAGCACGCAGCCGACAGCGGTGCCCAGGTTGCCGATCAGCACGCCGATCATCCGCCGGTGCCGGGGCCCGCCCCAGATCGACATGAGCACACCGCCGGCCACCGCGCCGCACGCCTCGGCGAGCGCCACCTGGGCCACCTGCGTCGCGGTGCCGAAGGAGAGCACCAGCGGCGTGGTGAGCACCAGCGCGGGCGCCAGGAAGATGTTGCCCACCGCGAAGTAGCCGAGCATCAACCGGAAGCCCCGGTGCTGCCAGGAGTAGCGCAGACCGTTGGCGATGGCCACCAGCAGCCGCTCCTTGGGCCGCCAGCCGAGCAGGTCCGGAAAGCGGACCACGGCCAGGGTCAGCACCGCCACCAGGTAGCTGGCCACGTCGATCAGCAGGATGCCCTTGAGCTCGATGGCGGCGAGCAGCCCGGCCGCGAAGACCGGCATCAGCAGCATCGCGAAGCCGTTGGAGAGCTGGGTGATGCCCATCGCGTGGCCGAGGTAGCGCTTCGGCACCAGCTGCGGCACCGCCGACTGGAACGCGATGCGTTGGAACGACCCGGCGACCTGACTCAACGCGACCAGGCCGTAGATGTGCCAGAGCGCCAGGCTGTCGGTCCACAGCAGCGCGGCCAGGACGACCTGCACCGAGCCGGCGCTGCTGCTGGCGATCATCATGATCTTCCGGCGGCTGACCCGGTCGGTGATCGCCCCGGCGACCGGCAGCATCAGCACGCCGCAGATCAGCGCGAGCGCCCAGAGCAGGCCCAGGTTGGCCACCGACCCGGTCTGGGTGAACAGCCAGATCGGCAGGGCGAACGCGGTCAGCGCCGACCCGGTGGTGGAGACCAGCTGCCCGACGGTGATCGCGACGAACCGGGCCATCGACGGCTTGACCACCACCGCCGCCGCCGGCTGGTCGACCACACCGACCCGCTGCTGGGCGGCGAGCACCCAGCCGGCGTCCTCGCCCCGCGCCTGCGGGCCGAGGTCCGCGACGTCGCCGGCCGCGACGGCCCGGTGGGTGCGGGTGACGATCTCGGCCAGTTCGTCGGCGCGGTACTTCAGGAAGAAGTGCCCGGCCTGGTCGAGCACCACCAGCGCCAGGGTGTCGCTGAGGAACTGCCACTCGGCGTACCGCTCGGTGTGGTAGTCGGTGACCGGGTCCTCCGAGCCCACCACCGAGATGATCGGGGTACGCAGCTTCGCCGCCCCCCGGTCCAGCAGCCCGGTGAAGTACTCCTCCGACGCCCGGGAGTCGGCCCGCATGTTGCTGATGATCCGGTCAGCCTGCTCCGGATCCAGCTCGTCGGTGTCCACCCCCATGGACTTCAGCCAGCTGGCGTAGTGCCGGTTGCTGCGCAGCCGCTCCAGCCGGTTGCGCAGCGCGGCGAACGCCCCCTTGGGCCGGGCGAACGGGAACATCGCGCCGATGTAGAGCGCCGCCAGGTCCCGTCCGGCCGCCTCCACCTTCCGGGCCACCTCGGCGACGATCGCGCTGCCCACGCCGCAGTGGCCGTAGAGGGCGATCGGCCCCTCGATCCGCTCCAGGATCTCCTCGGCCACCCGGGTGGTCAGCTCGTCGAACGGCAGCGCGTCCTCGGTGAGCCCGACGTCGTGGCCCGGAATGGCCAGCGACCAGAGCGCGTGCCCGGCGGGCAGCGCGTCGGCGAGCGGCTGGTAGACGATGGCGCTGCCGCCGCCGTACGGGACGCAGACGTAGGTGAGCACCCGCTGGGCGGCCGGGATCGGCTTGGTCAGCTCGCAGAGCAGCCGGCGGGGGCCTTCCGCCTCGCCGGTGCCGGACATGAACGCGGCCAGCTCGCGGATGGTCCGCTGCTGGAACAGGTCCATCACGCCGACCGGCCGGCCGCCGTGCTCCGCCTTGCGGATCTTGGCGACCACCTGGGTGGCGAGCATGGAGTGCCCGCCGAGGTCGAAGAAGTCGTCGTCGATGCCGAGCGTGTCGACGCCGAGCACCTCCGACCAGATCCCGGCCAGCAGCCGCTCGGTGTCGTCGCGCGGCTCGACCAGCGCGACGGACGCCTCCCGGGTCACCACCGGCGCGGGCAGCGCCCGGCGGTCCAGCTTGCCGTTCGGGCTCAGCGGCAGCGCGTCCAGGGTGACGAACGCGTTCGGCACCATGTACTCGGGCAGCGTCTCCTTCAACGCCGCCTTCAGCGCCGCGTGCTCGGCCGCGCCGACCAGGTACGCGGTCAGCCGCTTGTCGCCGGGGCTGTCCTCGCGGACGATCACCGCCGCCTCGGTCACCCCCGGCTGCTCGCGCAGCGCGCTCTCGATCTCGCCCAGCTCGATCCGCAGGCCGCGCAGCTTGACCTGGTGGTCGATCCGGCCGAGGAACTCGATCACCCCGCCGGCCGGCCCGTCGCCGGTGGACGGCGCCACCCGCCAGCGGGCCAGGTCGCCGGTGCGGTACAGCCGGGCGCCCGGCTCGCCGGAGAACGGGTCCGGCACGAACCGCTCGGCGGTGAGCGCCGGCCGGCGGTGGTAGCCACGGGCCAACCCCACCCCGCCGATGTGCAGCTCACCGGCCACCCCGACCGGGCACTCGTTGCCGGCCGGGCCGAGCACGTGCAGCCGCAGGTTGGCGATCGGCGCGCCGATCGGCACGCTGGTCAGCCCGGCCAGCAGCGCCGGGTCGCAGTGCCAGGAGCTGACGTCGATGGCCGCCTCGGTGGGGCCGTACAGGTTGTGCAGCCCGCACCGCGGCAGCCGGGCGGTGAAGTCCACCGCCGAGGCCAGCGGCAACTCCTCGCCGGAGCAGATCACCCGGCGCAGCGCGGTCGCCGCCTCGACGCCGTCCTCGGCGAGGAAGACGGTCAGCATCGACGGCACGAAGTGGGCGGTGGTGACCCGCTCGGCGACCAGCAGGTCCCGCAGGTAGCCGGCGTCCTTGTGCCCGCCGGGCTTCGCCACCACCAGCCGGGCGCCCTCGCGCAGCGGCCAGAAGAACTCCCACACCGACACGTCAAAGCTGGCCGGGGTCTTCTGCAGCACCGCGTCGTCGGCGCCGAGCCGGTAGGTCCGCTGCATCCAGTCGAGCCGGTTGACGATGCCCCGGTGGGTGTTCGGCACGCCCTTCGGCCGGCCGGTGGAGCCGGAGGTGTAGATGACGTACGCCAGGTGCCCGGGGCCGGCCGTCGACGCCGGGTCCACGGTCGGCTGGTCGGCCCAGACCGCCTCGTCGTCGAGAGCGAGGACGGTGGCGCCGGTGTCCGGCAGCACGTCGCGCAGCTGCCGCTGCACCAGCACCACCGGCGCGGCCGCGTCGGTGACCATGAACGCCAGCCGGTCGGCCGGGTACTCCGGGTCCAGCGGCAGGTAGGCGCCGCCGGCCTTGAGCACGCCGAGCAGGCCGGCGACCAGCTCGACCGACCGCTCGGCGCAGACGCCGACCAGGGTCTCCGGGCCCACCCCGGCCGCGCGCATCCGGTGCGCGATCCGGTTCGCGGCGGCGTTCAGCTCCGCGTACGTCACCGAGCGGCCCTCGAAGGTGACCGCCACCGCGTCCGGGGTGGCGGCGGCCCGCTCCTCGATCGGCCCGTGCAGGGTCTGCTCGCGCGGGAAGTCGGCGGCGGTGTCGTTCCAGCTCGCCAGCAGCCGCCGCTCGGCCGGGGCGAGCAGGTCGAGCGCGGAGATCGGGGTGTCCGGGGCGGCCACCACCGCGTGCAGCAGCGCGGCCAGGCGCTCGGCCATCCGCTCGACGGTGGCCCGGGTGAACAGGTCGGTGTTGAAGACCAGCTTGGCGTAGAGCCCGTCGACGGTCTCCACCGCGTGCAGTTCGAAGTCGAACCGGGTGGCCCGCAGCTCCATCGGCTTCCAGTCGAACGTGACGTCGCTGGCGTCGGAGACCTCGTTGAACCGGCCGATCTCGTAGTTCTGCAGCACGAACATGGCCTGGAACACCGGGGAGCGGCTCACGTCGCGGGGCAGCCCCAGCTCGTGCACCACCTTCGCGAACGGCACCTCGGCGTGCTCCAGGCCGTCCAGCACGCTGCGCCGGGTGCGCTCCAGCAACTCGGCGAAGGTCGGGTCGCCGGCCAACTCGGCGCGCAGCGGCACCATGTTGATGAACATGCCGACGACGTCTTCCAGCTCCGGCGCGGAGCGGCCGGCGACCGACGCCCCGACGGCGAAGTCGTCCTGCCCGGCGTGCCGGGCCAGGAACACCTGGTACGCGGCGAGCAGCGTCATGAACAGGGTGCCGCCGTAGGAGCGGGTCAGCGCGAGCAGCCCGTCCGCGGCGGCCCGGTCCAGCCGCAGCTCCACGAAGTCGCCGGTGTAGGTCTGGGTGGCCGGACGGGGCAGGTCCAGCGGCAGCTCCAGCGGGGTGATGCCGGCCAGCCGCTGCTTCCACCAGTCCAGGTGCCGGCGGGCCGCCGGCCCCTCCAGCTCCCGCGCCTCCCAGTGGGCGAAGTCGCCGTACTGGATCGGCAGCGCCGGCAGCTCACCGCCGCGGTAGAGGGTGATCAGGTCGCGCAGCAGCACGTCCACCGACCAGCCGTCGCCGACGATGTGGTGCTTGCTGAGGAACAGCACGTGTTCATCGTCGGTGGGGAGCCGGATCAGCAGCGCCCGCAGCAGCGGCCCCTCGGCCAGGTCGAACGGCTCGGCCGCGGCCGCCTCCACCAGCGCCTGCGCGGCCGCCTCGTCCGGGGCGTCCACGATGGTCAGCGGCACCTCGACCGCGTCCTGCACCACCACGGTCGGCCGGCCGTCGACGTCGGCCGGGAACCGGGTGCGCAGCGACTCGTGCCGGCGGGTCAACCCGGCCAGCGCGGCGCGCAGCGCCGCGACGTCGAGCGGTCCGCGCACCCGCAGCGGCACCGCGATGTGGTACGCCGCCTCGCCCGGAGCGAGCTGGTCCATGAACCAGACCCGCTCCTGGGCGTACGACAGCGGCACCTCGGCGTCCGGCGGGCGCGGACCGATCCGGGCCGCGGGCGCGGCGGACTGCCGCTTGCGCAGCCGCTGGGCGATCAACGCCTGGCGGGCCGCGTCCCGGGCCGGATCCTTCAGGTCGGTCATCGGGGATTGTCCTTCTCCGCCGCGAGCAGCGCGGCGACCTCGGTTTCGGAGAGCTCGTCGAGTTCGGCGGCGATCCGCTGCTCGATCTGGGCGGCCAGGTCGGCCACCACCGGGGTGCTGAACAGCGCCCGCATCGGCAGGTCGACGTCCACCTCGGCGCGGATCCGGGCCATCGCCCGCATGCCGCGCAGCGAGTTGCCGCCCAGGGTGAAGAAGTCGTCCAACGCGCCGACCTTGTCCACCTGGAGGATCTCGGCGTACACCTCGGCGACCAGCGCCTCGGCGTCGGTGCGCGGGGCGAGGAACCCGTCGGCGGCCGGCGCGGCGGCGGCCGGGGCGGGCAGCGCGGCGGTGTCCAGCTTGCCGTTCGGGGTCAGCGGCAGCGCGTCGAGTCGGACGAACGCCGACGGCACCAGGTGCGCCGGCAGTTCCCGGGCCAGGTCGGCGGCGAGCGCCGCCTCGTCGGCCGTGCCCACCAGGTAGCCGACCAGGGTCGGCTCCCCGGAGTCGGTACGGACCACGACCGCCGCCGCGGTCACGTCCGGCCGGGCCAGCAGCGCCGACTCGATCTCGCCCAGCTCGATCCGCATGCCGCGGACCTTGACCTGGTTGTCGCGGCGGCCGAGGTACTCCAGCGTGCCGTCGGGCCGCCAGCGGGCCAGGTCGCCGGTGCGGTACATCCGGTGCCCGGCCGGCCCGTACGGGCAGGGCAGGAAGCGCTCGGCGGTGAGGCCGGGCCGGCGCAGGTAGCCCCGGGCCAGCTGGTCGCCGGCCACGTACAGCTCGCCGACCACCCCCGGCGGCACCGGGTTGAGCGCCCCGTCGAGCAGGTACGCCCGCATGTTCCAGGTGGGCCGGCCGATCGGCACCGCCCCGGCGGGCAGCTTTTCGCCCGGCGCGATCCGGGCGGCCACGCAGCCCACGGTCGCCTCGGTCGGACCGTACTCGTTGATCACCGCGACGTCGCCGTGGGTGGCCCGCCAGCCGGCGAGCTGCTCACCGGTGAGCGCCTCGCCGCCGATCACCAGGTCGGTGGTGGGCGACAGCTCGGCGTCGAGCAGCGGCAGGTGGCTGGGGGTGACCTTGAGGAAGGACGGCCGGCCGCCGGCCCGCGCGGCCGGCTCGTCGATCGCCGCGAGCCGGACCGTGCCGCCCGCGGTGAGCGGACCGAGCAGCCCGGTCACGGTCAGGTCGAACGACACCGGCGAGTGCAGCAGCGCGCTGCCGGCCAGCCCCGGGTAGGTGTGCCGGGCCCAGGCGAGGTACGCGGTCACCGCCCGGTGCTCCACCACCACGCCCTTCGGCCGTCCGGTGGAGCCGGAGGTGTAGAGCACGTAGGCCGGATGCTCCGGGCGCAGCGGGGCGGCCCGGTCGGCGTCGGTCAGGTCGCCGCCGTCGCCGTCGAGCGGGCCGTCGAGCACCAGCGCGCCGGCCGGCACCAGCGCGGCGGTGTCCGGGGTGGCCAGCACCAACGCCGGCTCGGCGTCGGCGAGCAGGTAGGCGATCCGGCCGGCCGGGTAGCCGGTGTCCACCGGCACGTACGCGGCGCCGGACTTGAGCACCGCGAGGATGGCGACCACCAGCTCCACCGAGCGGGGCAGCGCCAGCGCGACCCGCGACTCCGGGCCGGCGCCGCGGGCCACCAGCACCCGGGCCAACCGGTTGGCGTCGGCGTTCAGCCGGGCGTACGTCAGCTCGACGCCGTCGTGGACCAGTGCGGGCGCGTCCGGGGTGGCCGCCGCCTGCCGCTCGAACTCCGCCACCAGGGTGCTCGGCGGCACGTCGCGGGTGGTGTCGTTCCAGGTGGACAGCACCAGCTCCCGCTCGGCGTCGGCGAGCAGCGGCAGCGCCGACACCCGCCGCGCCGGGTCGGCGACGGCGGCGGTGAGCAGCCGCACGTAGCGGGCGACGACCGTCTCGGCGGTGGCCCGGTCGAACAGCGCCGTCCGGTACAGCAGCCGGCTGGTGCCGGTGGTGATGTCGAAGGCCAGGTCGTCCTTGGTGGTGCCGAGCGGCGCCGGGTCGAGGCCGGAGTCCGGGATGTAGTTCAGCGCGGTCTGGAAGACCGGCTGCACCGACGGGTCCCGCTGCGGGTCGATCGCCTCGACGATCCGCTGGAACGGCGTGCCGCCGTGCTCCATCGCGTCGACCAGCCGGTCGCGCACCCGGACCAGCAGCTCGGCGAAGCTCGGGTCGCCGGCCAGGTCGCAGCGCAGCGCCACCGGGTTGACGAACATGCCGATCAGCCGGGCCAGCTCCGGGTTGTCCCGGCCCGCGGTGGAGACGCCCACCACCACGTCCTCGTCACCGGAGATCCGGGACAGCAGCGCGGTGAACGCGGCCAACAGCACCATGTACGGGGTGGCCGCCGAGCCGGCGGCGAGCTGGCCGACCCGGTCCAGCAACCCGGCCGGCAGGTCGAAACGCACCTCGTCGCCGGCGAAGCCCAGCTGCGCCGGGCGGGGCCGGTCCAGCGGAAGGGCGGTCACCGCCGGCGCGCCGGCCAGCTGCTGGCGCCAGAAGTCCAGCTGCCGGTCCAGCTCCGGGCCGGCGAGCTGGTCGCGCTGCCAGACCGCGTAGTCCGCGTACTGGATGGGCGGCTCGGACACGTCGGCGGGCGCGCCGGTCAGCGCGGCCCGGCTGAGCGCGGCCAGCTCCTCGGTGAACAGCACCGCCGAGTGGCTGTCGAACACCGCGTGGTGCACCACGAAGAGCAGCGTGAGCTGATCGTCGGTGAGCCGGAGCAGCCGCGCCCGCCACAGCGGCGGCGCGTCCAGCGGGATCGGCGTGCGGGCAAGCTCGGTCAGCAGGTCGCGGGCGTGCCGGTCGCGCTCCGCCGCCGGCAGGTGCCGCAGGTCGGTCTCGGGCAGGTCGACCGGCTCCGCGGCGCGGACCACCTGGACCAGGTCACCGTCCTGCGTGCGCAGGTGGGTGCGGAGCGACTCGTGCCGGGCGACGATCTGCCCGAGCACCGCGTTGGCCTGCTCCCGGCCGAGGCCGACCGGGAACCGGCACGGGCTGGAGACGTTGTAGACCGGCGAGCCGGCGTCGAGCTGGTTGGCCAGCCACACCCGCTCCTGGGCGAAGGAGGCCGGGAACGTCCACTCGCGGGGCTCGGTCATGACGCGGCCTCGCGGACCGAGCGGGGACGCATGTCCGTCCAGACGGTGTCGATGTGCGCCAGGCACTCTTCGCGGGTGCCGGCGAAACCGGCCTCGTGCCACCCCGCGGGGAGGTCGCGCTCGGCCGACCAGATCGAGTACTGCTCCTCGTCGTTGCGGACGACCAGGAATCGAGTTTCGGCCATCACTTCGCTCCGTTGCTCTCGGGGGTGTGCGGTTCGGCCATCGCCACAGCGATCTTGCGAGGGCCGGTGAACGGCTCCCGCCCGTGCGCGGCGGTCATGTTGTCCACCACCAGCACGTCGTCGCGCTGGTAGTCGAAGCGGACGCTGGCCGCCCGGTACGCGGCCCGCAGGTGCTCCATCACGTCGGCCGGGATCTCCCCGCCGTCGCCGTAGTAGGTGTTCGACGGCAGCTCGTCGGCGCCGAACATGGCCAGCAGCCCCTCCTGGTAGTCCTTCGGCAGGGTGCTGATGTGGAAGAAGGTGGCGTGGTTGAACCAGCGCGGGGTGTCCGAGCCGGGCCGGTGGTGCACCACGTCCCGCACCGCTCGGGTCCGCAGCCCGTCCTTGCCGCGCCACTCCAGCTCGATCCGGTTCGCCGCCGCGTACGCCTCGACCTCGGCCCGGTCGTCGGTGTTGAACACGTCCTGCCAGCGGGTGCCGAAGTCGGCGTGGGAGTTGCGCACCAGCATCCAGCGGCGGCGCACGAACTCCTCCCGCACCGCCGGGTCGATCTCGGCGTACACCCGACGCACGTCGGCCAGCGGGGTCGCGCCCTGCGTCTGCGGCGGGGTGATGCAGTAGAAGAACAGGGTCAGCGGCCAGCGCGCCTGGTACGAGTTCTCGTTGTGCAGGAAGATCTCCTCGTCCGGCGGGTAGTCGGTCGAGGTGTAGACGCGCCCCTTGATGGCATGCCGGGGCGAGGACCGTTCGGTGTAGACCAGCGGTTCGCCGGACAGCGCCCGGACCACCCGGTCGAAGCCGTCCACCCCGCCGACGTCGAAGCCGCGGAACAGCAGTCCGCCGTGCTCGACCAACGTCGCGCGCAGTTCCGCGCGGCGGGCGTCGATCAACTCGGTCAGCTCCCGGCCGTCGTTCTCGACGACCACCGGCAGCGTGGCGATCGTGTCGCTCATTGCTTCGTCACTCCTGGTTTCTCGGTGCTCACGCGCGGGGCAGCCGCGGGATGGCGGGGATGGTGGCCGGGGCGGCCGGCTCGTCGGTGGGGGCGGCGGTGGCCCGCAGCTCCTCGATCCGGGCGGCGAGACCGGCGACGGTGGGCGTCTCGAAGAGGCTGCGCATCGGCAACCGCACCCCGGTCGCCTTGCGCATCGCCGCGATCAGCTGGACCGCGACCAGCGAGTTGCCGCCGAGGGCGAAGAAGTCGTCGTCGACGCCGATCTCCGGCACGCCCAGCGCGTCCCGCCAGACCCCGGCGATGGTGACCTCCAGTTCGGTGCTCGGCGCGGCCGAGCCACCCCCGGTCAGGGCCGGCGTGGCGGCCGGCTGCTCCGGCTCGTTCTCCAGGCTCCCGGTGGTCACCCGACCGGCCCGGTCGCGGATGTCCGCCACCGTCCGGGTGGCGATCACCACCTGGGCGCCGAGCCCGGCGGTGAGGCTGCGCCGGAACGCCTCCGCGCCGTCCACCGGCCGGATGTCCTCGGTCGGCCCGGCGGGTGCCGCCGCGGTGTCGGCCGGCGCGGCGGTGGCCAGCCCGCCGGTGACCGCGCCCTGGTCGACCCGGCGCAGCACGAAGTCGCTGATCGCGACGAGTTCCCGGCCGGCCGGGTCGAGCAGGGTCAGGTCGGCGGCGACCACCTCGTCGGTGGCGCTGTCCCGGTGCCGCAGGTGACTGTGGAACTCGGCCGGCAGCGCCCCGCGCACCACGATCCGCCCGTAGGACAGCGGCAGGTAGGTGCCCGAGCCCTGGCCCCGGCCGAACGCGGTCGCGACGTCCAGCAGCGCCGGATGCAGCCCCCACGCCGGCAGGTCACCGACGGCCTCGGCCGGGGCCGCGACCCGGGCCAGTTCCTGGCCGTCGCCGAGGGTGTGCTCACGCAGCGCGGCCCAGCGCGGCCCGAAGGTCAGCATGCTGGTGCGGCCCCGGCCGAACGACGCGTCGTCGTCCACCCGCCGGCCGGCGACAGCCGGCTGCCGCGCCGGCGGGGCCGGCTCCACCGTCCAGCCCGCCGAGCCGCGCACGTGGGTACGGGTCTGCCCGGCGGCGAGGCTGCGCACCGCGAAGTCGGCGCCGTCCTCGCTCGGGGTCAGCTCCACCCGGTACTGGGCGACGGTGCCGTCCGGCACCGAGAACGGCTCCAGGAACACCACGTCGCGCAGTTCCACGCAGGCGCCCTCGGCGGGGGCGGGCAGCGCGGCGGCCACCGCCGCGCGGACCGACTCCAGGTGGGCGGTGCCCGGCACCACCGGCACCCCGCCGATGCGGTGCTCGTCGAGCAGCCAGTGGGTGGTCGCGGAGACCAGTCCGTGCAGCACTGTGCCGTCCGGGCCGGTCACCTTCGTGGTGAGCACCGGGTGCTCGACCGGGGTGGTGACGGTGTCCCGCCCGGCGGCCCGGAACCCGGCCGGGGCGTTGGTCTCCACCGCCATGCCCACCTCGGCCCAGCCGCCCCAGTTCTGCGACACCACCGGCGCCCGCCAGCCCAGCCCGGAGCGGGCGTAGGCGTCCAGGGCGTTGTTGGCAGCGCAGTAGTCGACCTGGCCGAAGCCGCCGATCACCGCGGTGATCGACGAGCAGAGCACCACGAAGTCCAGCGGCAGGTCGCCGAAGACCTGGGCCAGCGCGAGGGTGCCGGCGAGCTTGGGCGCCAGCACCCGCTCCGCCTCGGCCCGCTCCTTGATCTCGGCCATGCCGCCGCCGGGCAGGCCGGCCGCGTGCACGATGCCGTCGATCCCGCCGTACGCGGCCTCGGCTGCCGCGCGTACCCGGCGCAGGTCGGCCGGGTCGGTGACGTCGGCGGCGAGCACCAGCACCTCGGCACCGGCCGCCTCCATCCGGCGGATCGCCGCGATCGCCCGGCCGGTGCGGTCCGCGCCGCCGTGCACGGTCAGGTGCGCGTCCCACTCCTCGCGGGCGGGCAGCCCGGAGCGGGCCAGCAGCACCAGCTTCGCCCGGGCCCGCTGGGCGAAGTCCTCGGCCAGGGTGATGCCGATGCCGCCGAGGCCACCGGTGATGACGTACCGGCCACCCTCGCGCAGCGCCCCCGGCTCGCCCTCGGCGTCCACGGTGACCTGCTCGTAGCCGGTCACCCAGCGGCGGCCACCGCGCAGCGCCACCTCGGGCCGCTCCGGGTCGACCGGGCGGCGCAGTTCGGCCAGCAGCGCCCGCCCGCCGTCGTCGGCCGGGTCGGCGTCGACCAGCCGGACGGTCAGCCCGGGCAGCTCGGCCGGGAGCACCCGGGCCAGCCCGGCCAGCGTGGCGTGCTCCGGCCGGCGCAGGTCGGTGCCGCTGACGTCGCCGATGCCGCTGGTCACCAGGTCCAGGGTGAGCGCGCCGTCGGCACCGGTCAGGCCGGCGCCGGCCAGCGCCTGCACCAGGTGCAGGGCGCTGAAGAAGCCGCGGTCCTGAGCCGCCCAGGTGGCCGCGATGTCGGTGCCGGCCGGTTCGCCGTCGAGGGCGAACGCGTGCACCAGCCGGGCCGGCACGCCGTCGGCGGCCAGCGCGGTCACCAGCGCGTCGTAGTCGTCCCGCACGCCGGGGCGCAGCCGCCAGCCGTCGCCGGCGGCGGCAAAGGCGTTGCCGGGGCGTACCGCCAGCGGCTGCTCCCCCGCGGCCCGCAGTGCCGCGACCAGCGCGTCGCCGCGCGGGCCGTCGACCAGGACCAGGCAGCGGCCCAGCGGCTCGGTGCGCGGCTCCGGCGCGGCCTGCCGCCACACCGGCACCGCGAACCACTCCGGCAGCGGCCGGGGCCCGGTCTCGGCCGGCGCGGCGGCGACCTGCTCCACCGGGTCCGGGTCGACCCAGTAGCGGCGCCGCTCGAAGGGGTACGTCGGCAGCGGCACCCGCCGGGCGTCCGGGTCGGAGCCCAGCCGCACCGGGGTGCCCTGGCACCAGAGCGCGGCGGCGGCACCAAGCAGGGTGGCCAGGTCGCCGGTCGCGTCACCCGGGCCGGGCAGGCTGCCCAGCGGGGTGAGCTTGCGCTGCACCTCGGCCGCCTTGGCCACCTGCATCCGGGCCAGGTTGGCCAGCTGCTTACCGGGGCCGCACTCGACCAGCTGCCAGGTGCCCTCGGCGAGCAGGGTGGCCACGCAGGCCCCGAAGCGCACCGGCTGGCGCAGGTGCGCCGCCCAGTACGCCGGGTCGGTGGCCTGCTGCTCGGTGATCCAGGTGCCGGTGACGTTGGACAGGAACGGGATCGCCGGCGCGCGCAGCGGCACCCCGGCCATCAGCGCGGTGAACTCGGCGAGGATCGGCTCCATCATCGGCGAGTGGAAGGCGTGCGAGGTGCGCAGCGGCTTGGCCTTGCCCTTGAGCGTCTCGGCGAACGCGGCGATCGCCTCGGTGGGGCCGGCCACCACGCAGGTGCCCGGGCCGTTGACGGTGGCCACGGCCAGCCCGTCGGGGAGCCGCTCGGCGACCACCGACTCGTCCAGCGCGACGGCCAGCATGGCCCCCGGCGGCATGGACTGCATCAGCCGGCCCCGGGCGGCGACCACCCGCAGCGCGTCCGGCAGGCTCAGCACGCCGGCCACGGTGGCGGCGACGTACTCGCCGATCGAGTGGCCGATCATCGCGGCCGGCCGCACCCCGGCGGACTGCCAGAGCGTGGCCAGGGCGTACTCGACGACGAACAGGGCGGGCTGGGTGTAGCGGGTCTCGGTGAGCTTCTCCTGGGCCTGCGGGTCGCGGCCGAGGATCAGCTCGCGGATGTCCAGCCCCAGCTCGGGGCGGAGCAGCTCGGCGCATTCGTCCACGGTGGCCCGGTAGCGCGACTCCTCGGCGTAGAGCTGCGCGCCCATGCCGGCGTACTGGGCGCCCTGGCCGGAGAAGAGGAAGGCCGGCCGGGGCGCCGGGCCCTCGGCCACTCCGGCCTGCCGGCGGCGCGGGGTGGTCAGCGCGGTCACCGCGTCGGCCAGGTCGGTGGCCACCACGGCGACCCGGTGCGGGTACTCCTGCCGGCCGATCCGCAGCGTGTGCGCCACGTCGGCGAGGTGCTCCGGTCCCCGGTCGGCGGCGGACTCCAGGTGCTCGGCGAGCCGCCGGACGGCGGTGTCCAGCGCGGTGGGGGTCTTCGCCGACACGTGCAGCAGCTGCGCCGGGCGGACCCGCCGGGAGGGCCGGTGCGCCGCCGGGGCCTCCTCCAGCACCACGTGGGCGTTGGTGCCGCCGATGCCGAACGAGCTGACCCCGGCCCGCCGGGGTACGCCGTCGGTGTCCCACTTGGTCAGCGTGTTGGTGACGTAGAACGGGGTGTCGGCGAACTCGATGGCCGGGTTGGGCGTCTCGTAGTTGATGGTCGGCGGGATCAGCCCGTGTTCCATCGCCAGCACCGTCTTGATCACGCTGACGATGCCGGAGGGCTGGCTCAGGTGGCCGATGTTGGACTTCACCGAGCCGATGCCGCACCAGCCCCGGTCGTCGGTGTCCTTGGTGTAGACGGCGGAGAGCGCGGCCACCTCGATCGGGTCGCCCATCGCGGTGCCGGTGCCGTGCGCCTCGACGTAGCTGATGGTGCGCGGGTCGACGTCGGCCATCGCGACCGCCTGGGCGATCGCCTCCATCTGCCCGTCCATGCTGGGGGCGGTGAAGCCGACCTTGCCGGCGCCGTCGTTGTTGATCGCGTTGCCGAGCACCACGGCGCGGATCGTGTCGCCGTCGGCGATCGCGTCGGAGAGGCGCTTGAGCAGGGTCACCCCGACGCCGCTGCCCCAGACGGTGCCGTTGGCGCCGGCGTCGAACGGGCGGCACCGGCCGTCGGGCGAGGTGAAGCCGTCCATGCCCAGGTAGCCGACGTGCGGCAGTTCGATGTTCGCCCCGCCCGCGAGGGCCATGTCGCACTCGCCGTTGCGCAGCGCCTCGCAGGCCAGGTGGAACGCGACCAGCGAGGTGGAGCAGGCGGTGTGCACGGTCAGGCTCGGCCCGCGCAGGTCCAGCCGGTACGACACGTTGGTGGCGATGTAGTTGGGCGAGTTGCCGGTGGCGATGGAGACCGCACCGTGCGGGCTGCCGCCGACCCGCTTGTTCCGGTACACGTAGCGGTGCAGGTAGAGGTTGCCGCCGGTGCCGGCGTACACGCCGACCGAACCGTCGTAGCGCCCCGGGTCGTAGCCGGCGTCCTGCAACGCGGTGTAGCAGGACTCCAGGAACAGCCGCTGCTGCGGGTCGGTGATCTCCGCCTCCCGGGCGGTCATGCCGAACAGCCCGGCGTCGAACTCGTCGTACCCGTCGACCAGCGGCGCGCGGTTGACCCAGCCCGGGTCGTCGACCTCCGCCTCGGTGGCGCCCCGGGCCAGTTGCTCCTCCCGGGTGAGTTCGGTGCTCGACTCGACCCCGTCGACCAGGTTGCGCCAGAACTCGTTCACGTCGGCCGCGCCGGGCAGGCGGGCGGCCATCCCGACGATGGCGATCGGTTCGATGCCGTCGTCGGGCAGGTCGGTTGTGGTCGGGTTGCTCATCAGGTTGTCCTTCGTCACGCGGTGCCGCCGGGGCGGCGGGGTGGGTTACGGCGGGTACGACTGCGTCGGGCGGCGGCCCGCAGCGCGGCGCGGGCCAGCTCCGGCCGGTCGGCGGCGCCGTCGAGGCTGGCGGCGAGCGCCCGGATGGTGGGGTGGCGGAAGAGGTCGAGCATCTTGATCGACCGGCCGGTGGCGGCGGTCAGCCGGGCGTGCACGGCGGCCAGGGCGAGCGAGTGCCCGCCGATGTCGAAGAAGTTGTCGGTGACCCCGACCTGGTCACGGTCCAGCACCTCGCGCCAGATGCCGGCGATCAGCTCCTCGGTGTCGGTCAGGCCGTCCGGGCCGGCCGGCAGCACGCCGCGCGGCGGCTCGGCGGCCGCCACGCTCATCGCGCCGAGTTGGGGGGTGGCCACGGTCGGCCGGGGCAGCTCGGCGGCCACCCGGTCCGCGGGGGCGTCCGGTGTGGCGGCCAGGGCGCCGACCAGCGCCACCAGGTCGGCGAGCAGCCCCTCGACCCGCTCGGCGTCGAACAGGTCCGGGTTGTAGACCACCTCGACACCCCAGCGACCGTCCCGCTCGACCACGTAGACGGTGATGTCGAACGGCGACCCCGGCTTCGGCACGGCGACCGGCTCGGCGGCCAGCCCGGCCAACGCGAGCCGCGGCGGGGCGAAGTTGAGCACGTTGAAGAGCACCTGCACCAGCGGGGCGCGGGCGGTGTCCCGGCCCACCCCGAGGGCCTCGACGATCTTCTCCAGCGGCGCCCCCGGGTGGGCGGTCGCCTCGTGCAGTTCGGTCGCGCACCGGTCGACCAGGTCGGCGAAGCTGGCCGCGCCGCCGCGTACCCGCACCGGCACGGTGTCGATGAAGAAGCCGACCACGTCGTCGAATGCGGCCAGCCGCCGGTCGGCGACGATCGCGCCGAGCACGTGGTCGTCGCCGCCGGTGAGCCGGCGTAGCAGTTCGCCGAAGCCGGCCAGCAGCACCGCGGCGACGGTGGTGCCGCGCCGCTCGGCCAGCGCGCGCACCGCCCGGTCGGTGGCCTCGGGCAACCGCACGGCCGCCTCGGCGCCGGCGTAGGTCGCCACCGCCGGCCGGGGCCGGTCGCGGGGCAGTTCGAGGACGGTCGGGGCGTCCCGCAGGTGCTCGCGCCACCAGGCCAGGTCGGCCGCGCCGCGGTGCCGGTCCCGCTCGGCCCGCCACACCGCGTAGTCGGCGTACGTGGCGGCCAGCACCGGCAGCCGCGGGGTCTGCCCGGCGACGGCCTGGGCGTACGCCGCCGCGAGGTCGTCGTAGAGCAGCTTCTCCGACCAGCCGTCGAAGACCGCGTGGTGCAGGGTGATCGCCAGCACGTGCTCGTCCGCGCCGAGCCGGTAGACGGTCACCTGCCAGGGCGGCCCGGTGGCCAGGTCGAAGGCGTGCGCCGCGCCGGCGGCCAGCATCCCGGCCAGCGCCGCCTCGGCGTCTTCGCCGCCGGTCAGGTCGACCACCGGGACGGCCACCTCGGTCGGCTCCTCGCGGACCGCGTACGGCACGCCGGCGGTCTGCGGGATCCGCCAGCGCAGCACGTCGTGCCGTTCGGCGACCGCGCGCAGCGCCGCGCCCAGGGCGGCGGTGTCCAGCGGGCCGCGCAGCCGGTGCGCCACCGCGATGTTGTAGGGCGCGCTGGACGGGGCGAGCTGGTCGACGAACCAGAGCCGCCGCTGCGGCGGGGAGAGGGTGGGCGGGTTGCCGGTGGTCAGCCCGTCGCCGTCGGCGGGGGCCGCGGCACGGACCCGCTCGACGAGCCCGGCCAGGGTCCGTCCGGTGAAGACGTCCCGGGCGTCGACCTGCCGGCCGAGTTCGGCGCGGAGCGCGGCGACCAGCCGCATCGCCGCGATCGAGTTGCCGCCGGCGGCCAGGAAGTCGCTGGTCGGATCGGGTGCGGCGCCGAGCAGCCGGCCCCAGATCCGGGCCACCCCGGCCGCCAGCGGCTCGGCCGCGCCGGCCGGATCGGCCGCTGCGACCGGCTCCGCGGAGCGGCCGGCGGCGGCCAGCGCGCGCAGCGCCGCCCGGTCCAGCTTGCCGCTGGTCGGGCTGACCGGCAGCTCGGCCAGGCGCAGCACCCGGGCCGGCAGCATCGCGGCGGTCAGCCGGGGCCCGGCATACGCCCGCAACAGCTCGTCGTCGGGCGCGTCGGCGGGGGTGAGGAACGCGACCAGCTCCGTGCCGGCCGGGCCGGGCAGCGCCTCCACCGCCACCCGCTCCACCCCGGGCAGGTCGGCCAGCACCGCCTCCACCTCGCCCAATTCGATCCGCTGGCCGCGCACCTTCACCTGCCGGTCGGCGCGACCCAGGTAGACGATCCGGCCGTCCGGGTCCTGCCGCACCAGATCACCGGTGCGGTAGAGCCGCTCGCCGGGCAGGTCGGAGAACGGGTCGGGGACGAACCGTTCGGCGGTCAGCGCGGGCCGGTTGAGGTAGCCGTCGGCCAGGCCGGGGCCGCCGATCAGCAGCTCGCCGGTCTCCCCCGGCGGCACCGGGCGCAGCCGCTCGTCCACCACGTACGCCCGGTGGTTGGGCAGCGGACGGCCGATCGGCACCGGGTCGCGGTCGGCGGCGGTCAGCTCGCCGCTGACCGCGAGCACGGTGGTCTCGGTGGGCCCGTAGCCGTTCAGCAGGAGCCGTCCGGGCGCCCAACGGGCGGCCAGCTCGGCGGGCACCGCCTCCCCGCCGCAGAGCACCACCCGCCAGGCCGGCAGCTCGGCCGGGTCGAGCATGGACAGCACGGTCGGGGTGATGAACCCCCAGTTCACCTCGTGCGCGGCGATGAACCGGGCGAGCCGCACCGGGTCGGCCCGGTCGTCGGCGCCGAGCAGCTGGACGGTGCCGCCGAGCAGCAGCGGCAGGAACAGGTCCATGGTGGCCGCGTCGAAGCCGAGCGAGGCGATGCCGAGGCTGCGCACCCCGGCGTCGGCGCCGGTCAGCGCGGCGCAGCCGGTGACGAACTCGACCACGTTGCGGTGGGTGGTGAGCACCCCCTTGGGCCGGCCGGTGGAGCCGGAGGTGAACAGCACGTACGCCGGGTCGCCGGGGCGCGCCGGGCAGGGGGCCAGCGGGGCG